>CAZNTI010000220.1:0-627 GCA_964575885.1 uncultured Terricaulis sp. | reverse complement strand
CGCCCCCCCCTCCCCTGCCCCTCCCCCGCAAGGGGGGAGGGGTGGAGAGCGGCGAGCGATCTCGCCACGGTTTGCGATGAGGACGGATTTAAGCATTCGAGGCCCGCGCCCGCTCCTTCAGAAACGCAATATTGCGCGGCTTCTTAACGCTCATGAAGCCGTAGGCCTTCGCCATGTCGTCAACCAAGTCGTGAGACACGGGCAATTCGTGCTCGACGATGTAATCACCCAACATATCAAGGGCCACCTCATTCTCGCCAGCATCGAGATATGAACAAACGTGCTCTCTGACTTCTGACGGCAGCCCACCGTGGCGGTCCAGGAGCTCGCGAATCCTCTTCTCGGCTTCGGCAAGTGCTGACATCGCGCCTACATCCTGAACACGCCGAAGCGTGTTTCCGGGATCGGCGCATTGAGGCTCGCGCTTATCGCCAAGCCCAGCACATCACGCGTCTGCGCCGGATCGATAATCCCATCGTCCCATAGTCGCGCCGTCGCGTGATACGGGTCGCCCTCCGCTTCGTATCGAGCGCGGATCGGATCTTTGAATTTTTCTTCGTCGGCTTTGCTCCAGCTGTCGCCTTTGGCCTCCATGCCGTCGCGCTTCACCTGCGCAAGCACGGAGGC
>CAZNTI010000219.1:0-4199 GCA_964575885.1 uncultured Terricaulis sp. | reverse complement strand
ACGTAAAGCGCATCGCCCTTGTCGCCCTTGGAGAACAGCAAATGACCGGCCTCGACGCTGCACGGCGTCCCCTGCTTAGCCAGCCGCAGACGCGTGGCCTCGCTCAGCGCCGCCATCAGCTCGGCTTTGGCCAGCGCCGCCTCGACGCCCTGCAGGGGGATCTTGCTCTCAGCCATGGGGCGCAACATTGCCGCAGCGCAGCATGGCGTCAATCGGGGACGCGTGACCGACTTGGCGACGGCTGGAACTCGCCGATTGCAGCCATCCGTGCGCTTCGAATAGTCACAGACCACCCACAACAATTTCTTCCATCTTGATCGTGAGCTCCCCTACTCCGACGGCGCACTAATGCCCACGTCTGCCCGCGGCCCCGACTCCAGGACCGCCTGCCCTGTAGAAGTAGAGTTAGACTTCATCAGTCTTCAGGTTGTCGGTGGTCGCGAGCGACCACATGAAAAGGAGCGGCCCGTAGGCCGCTCCTCAATTGGTTGGCCCCCCGGCGCAAGCTCCCTTTCGGCAACTCAGGACCGATTTCGTTCGGCGAACCCTTGCTCCCAATGAGCGTAGCGATCTTTTCACCTCGGCTCGCGAGGCCGTCATTAGCAATGCAATGACGTATCCTGGCGCTCTCCGTTCGTTTCCAATGTGCGGCCAGCCGAGAGCATCAAACCAACGGCGTTTGGTCTAGTCAATCTCGGAAACGACAATACGAAGTGTAGTCTGCAAAAGACGGAGATTTTCGCTGATTCGACGGTGATTCCATCTTTTTGTGGAGCCGCGTTCTCTAATTGTCTTGACGCTATCCGCGATTATTTTGGGTCCCGTTTTTTCATCCAAAACCTTCTTGGGTGGACGCGGACCAGCGCGGGGGATGACAAGTCGATCCGTTATTTTTGCGGGCGACGCGGATCGCTTTTGCCCACCCCGCAGCACTCTTCGTCTTGAACGCCCAGGCCGCGGACTTCCGTCGGCGGGGACGCCCACCCAATCCCGCTTTCTTCCATCCATTTGGGGCCGATAGGGGCGATACCGATCGAGGCACCATTCCCAATGCTCGCTCAGCATGTTGTGGGGTAATCCGCTTGCGGCCGGATCAGCAGCGGCAGTATTTATGCTGTGCCTGCAGGCTGCTTCCCAGCGCGCTTCGGTGGGGAGGGTGAAACTTCTCGCATTGCCGGTCAGTTGGTTGAGCCACTCGTTCAGGTCTTGGCAGTACTGCGCTGCGTCTTCAAACCGGATGTTCGTCTTCGGTTTCAGATCGACAAATGACGAGGCCATCGTTTCCCAGTCAGACGCGGCCGGATTCTGTTTCTTTGTGCGAAGCTCGATGACGCGCCACTCACTCTCGCTGACCGGGCAAGTTCCAATCCGGAAAGCCTCAAGCAGCACTTCGGTCTGCCCTCTCTCGTCAGGATGGGCGTCGGGATCATCCTCCGACGCGCCAATCGTGTAAGAACCACCGGGAATGGTGGACATTTGCGGCAGCACGCCGAGCCCGAAGCCAAGTTTGGTAGCGATTAAACGCGGCATTATCGGAAGGAGTGCGGCGTAATGCTCGACCGGCTCATTTGCCCTACTCGACAGAACCCCCAGCCGAGCCGCAACATCGAATGCCTTTTGGTAGGCGCAGTCCGTCTTCGCGTTCAAAAGGGCCGCAAACGCAACACGGCGTATGAATGGGGTCTCTTCGGCCCTCAAGCACAGCCGCCCAAGCGTCTCGGGCGAAATGTCGGCCTGCGTTTGCTTCAGCAACAATAGCAGCGCCGCGAGGCGCACTTTAGGGTCGCTGTCTGGCGGCAGGTCTACATCGGATGCGGAAATCGCCCCATCCGCGGCCCTAGCCTCGCGCTTCCTTCCAAGGAGCCGGGTTTCCAGGACTTGCTCACTATACCTCGGGAACGCAGCGATGGCCGGCATCTCGGTTTGCAGCGTCCAGTCGTCCTCCTTGGCTTCGTTACTGAGCGCCCGGAACCGCCGGCGCTCATCAAAGGGATCGAGCACTTGAGCGAGCTGTGGCTTGCCGTAAAAGGCTTCCGCCTGGCTGAACACACGCCCAAGGATGCCGAACACCTCCAGCAGGGCAGCTAGCAGTACAAGGTCCAAGGCCGCGCGAAGGCCGAAAACGAGTTGCGCGCCAAAGGCGCTCGCCGGCGCTATGTCAGAGGCGTTTTCGACCTTGAACACTTCCGCCCAGTCCACGAACGGGATCGCCTTCGCCAACTCGCCCCCGAAGAACAAACCCCAATCAACGAAACCGCTAGTCGCTGGAACGCAAAATGCATCTTGAGCGAGATCATGGGCGCGCGACAGAGCCAGCGGGATGAAGATCATCAGACTCGCAAGCGCCACGAGGGCTTCGTCAGTCAGGTCCTCCCCGAAGCCGATGCGCCACGTCTTCGCCTCGTGTTCCTGGAAAAGCTGATACTCGCGGCGGTCCTCCTCGATCCAAGACCAGCGGCGGACAATCGCCAGAACAAGCACCATCGGCAGGCAAGAAAGGCTGAGGGCGACGATCGAAGAAAGGGATCGGTCTATTGGAAGAAGCCACGCCGCTCCAGCGCTTGGAACGAAAATCGCGAGCAAATGGGCGTACCGGCGATAGAAGTTGTGATGCGTGGCGCCAGCGAGCCGAGCGACCCAGTGTACGAGGAGATAGTCGACCGCGCTCAGCACCCAGGAGGCGAAATTCCAAAACACGCCAGTGATGCGCAATGCGGAGCGGGCCAGTAAACCGGATAGACCAGATCGCGCTCGGACATGCTCAAGTCCAGTTGCGATCCTCGGGATCACCGTCGGCAGCGTCGCTGCGATGAGCAGTGACGCGAACACAAGGACTACAGTTGAGCCCGCGAAGAATTGCGGAATTTCGGCGCTTGCTCTTTCTTCGATGGTGCCGTTGCAGGCCTCCACTCCGTTCCCAGAGAACTCCACTGTTAGGAATGCGACAAGAGTGCTGAGGCCGATCAACAGCCAAGCGGCGATCGGGCCGATGGACCTACGGTCACCGTAGACGCTTTGCGCGAATGTGTTCCCGCGCTTCGGTGGTTGAGGCCTTCCGCCTTCGCCCGCCACTAATCGCATAATTCGCCTCGCCGTTCCGGCCCGTAATGCCGTCCGGCGTAATGGCGAGCAAGGCAAACGACAAAGCCCGATCGGATGATCAGCCGCCCAGCTTGAACCTTCTCTCCGCGGGTCGATAGACCGAAGTTGCTCCAAGTCCCGCAGTTGCAGGGTCCCGAAGGATTGTTGCATAGGGCCACCTTCGGCCGGCGCGGCGGATGCTGCGACGGGCAGGGTCGCTCCAATCCGGTCGGATAACCTACTGCGGTCGCCAAGGCGGCCCATCAATGTGGCTCTTCGGCGTTCTCGACGATACCGCCTATGCCAGCCCGGCATACTGGGCCGGTGTGGTGGCGTTCACAGCGACGCGCTCGCAGCGACGCTGCGCGCGCCGCTGAAGGTGTGAGGCGGCACAGGGAGCCAGCTCCGGGCCAGGAGCAGCCCCTCACGCCCCCGGCGTGATCGCCATGGAGCGGCGGATTTCGCGCCGGAACAGATCGATCGACTTTGGCCCTTCGAGCGTCTCCAGCGCCCAGAAGGTCCAGCCATTGCAGGCCGGCGCGTTCGCCACCACCGCCCCGACGCGATGGATCGAGCCGGTGATCTCGCCATAGGCCAGGCTGCCGTCGACGCGCACGCGCGCGCGCTTGCCGTTAGGCGCAACCAGCATGTCGCCCGGTGCGATGAAGCCTGCTTCCAGCACCTGCCCGAACGGCACGCGCGGCTCTTCTTTTTTTGACCGCGTCATCATCAGGTCTTCGGCCGCCGCGGGCGAAACCTTCGCCAGCCGCGCGCGCGCCGCCGCCGCATAAGTCGCATCACGCTCGATGCCGATATAATGGCGCCCCAGCCGCTTGGCTGCCGCACCCGTAGCGCCGGTGCCGAAGAACGGATCGAGCACCACTTCGCCCGGCCTGGTCGTCGCCAGCACGATCCGCTGCAGCAGCGCCTCGGGCTTTTGCGTGGGGTGGAGCTTGCGGCCTTCAGCGTCTTTCAGCCGCTCGGGCCCGGTGCAGATCGGCAGCGTCCAATCCGAGCGCATCTGCAGATCATCGTTGAGCATCTTCAGTGCATCGTAGTGGAAGGTGTATTTTGCGTCCTTCGAGCGCGCGGCCCAGATTAAGGTTTCGTGCGCGTTG
>CAZNTI010000218.1:0-4209 GCA_964575885.1 uncultured Terricaulis sp. | reverse complement strand
GCGCTGATCGAAGTGCGCAGCCAGTACGACAGCGGCGCCGATCCGGCGCTCATCCTGCGCGATCTGCTCGAGATCGGCCACGACGCAGCCCGCGCGCAGGCGCTCGGGGCCGAGGCCCGCCTGCTCGGCGGCGCTGATTGGGTGGCGCGGGTGCGTGCGCTGGCGACCCAATTGTCGCCGGCGCAGCTGTCGCGGCTCTGGCAAATGCTGCTCAGGGCGTTGGAAGAGGCCGGCAAGGCGCCCGACCCCATCGCGGCGTTGGAGATGGCGATGGTGCGCCTGTGCGCGGCGCAGTCGCTGCCGCCGCCGGAAGACGCCGCGCGGATGCTGCGGGACGGCGCACCGGCCGCGTCAAGCGGACCAGCCGGCGCCAAATCCGGCGCCCAGCCGGGCGCCACTGCATTGCGTCGCGCACCGCGCAAGCACCCCAATCCGCGCCTTGCGTACGCGCAGATCAATATCTTCGAAACCATCGCCAACCTCGCGGCCACCGAAGGCGGACGCGAGCATTTGTTCGCTGCACTTGAGCACCTGCGTCCGCTGCATTTCTGCGCCAAACATGCGGTGCTCGAGTTTCGCGCCACGCCGGCGCAGCCGCCCAGCTTTGCGCAAGCGCTGGTCGACATGTTGTGGGACGACACCGGCGTTGACTGGCACATTCGCGCGCTCGGGCCCGCCGAGGCGCCGCAAGGCTGCGCCGGCGCGCCCCCGCACGAAGAAAGCGGCGAGTTCCAAGACTTCGAAGATGTGATCCGCGCCGTCGCCAATGAACGCGACATCGAACTCGAAATCGCGCTGGAGCGACTGAAGGTCGTGCGCTTCTCGCCGAGCGGCGAGATCGTGTTCGTGGCCGGGCCCGAGCAGCCGCGCGACCTGGTGCGCCGGCTCAAATCGTTCCTGGAAGAGCGGACCCCCTTCGAATGGAGCGTCCGGGCCGCCGACGAGGCGCCGGCGCCGGTCGAGAGCCTGTCAGAGCGGCGTAAACGCGAGGAGGCGCGCGCGCTGGAGGAACTTAAGCGCCAGCCGTTTGTCGCCGAAGCGCTCAAGCACTTTCCGAATGCCGAGATCGTCGCCGTGCGTGCGCCGGTGGAGCCAGGCGGCGGCGATATCCTGCCCATGGCGCAGCAAAAGCCCGCAGCGCCCGGCCCGCCGCGTAAGAAGGAAGCCGACCGATGAAAGACATCTCCCAGATCATGCGCCAGGCCCAGCAGATGCAGGCCAAAATCGCCGAGGCGCAAAAGAAACTGGAGGCGATGCAGGTCGAGGGCTCGGCCGGCGGCGGCATGGTGAAGCTCACCATCTCGGGCAAGAACGCGTTGCTGAGCGTCAGCATCGATCCCTCGCTTCTGGTCGCAGACGAGCGCGAAATCGTGGAAGACTTGATCAAGGCGGCCCACGACGACGCGCGCCGCAAGCTCGAAGACGCGCAGAACGACGAGATGAAGGGTCTGTCGGGGGGCTTGGGGATGCTGCCAGGCTTCAAGATGCCGTTTTGAGGCTATGCGCTTCAATCACGTCACCATCCTCGTTACCGACTTCGAGCGCTCCAAGGCGTTCTACAAGACGCTCGGGCTCGTGCAGATCGTCGATAGCCCGCCGCGCTATGCGCGCTTCATCGTTCCCGGCAACGACGCCACGTTCTCGATTGAGATGACACCCGCCGCGCGTTCGCTTGAGACGGCGCCCGCGCAGCTGTTTTTCGAATGCGACGACGTCGATGCGACCTACGCGGCGCTCGCGGCCAAGGGCTTCGCGTTCACGCAAGCGCCCACGGACATGCCCTATCTCTGGCGTGAGGCGCGGGTCAGCGACCCCGACGGGCACGATATCCGCCTCTATCACGCGGGCGAGAACCGGTTGAACCCGCCCTGGCGCATCGGCGCTGGTCAATCCTGAGCCGCACGAACCCGCCCGCTTCCCCCGGCGTGTGCGGCCCGGTAACTTTGGGCGCATGAGCTGGGAAAAAGACATCGAGGAATTGCGCGCGCGCGAAGCGCTGGCGGAGGCGATGGGCGGTGCTGAGCGCGTCGCCAATCAGAAGGCCGCCGGCAAACTCACCGTGCGCGAGCGGGTTGCGGCTTTGGTCGATCCCGGCTCGTTCCACGAAACCGGGAAAATCGCCGGCAAGGGCGAGTACGGCCCCGACAATGAACTCGAGAGCTTCCGCGCCTCGCCCTTCGTGGTCGGGCGCGGCTTGATCGACGGGCGCCCGGCGACGATCCAGGCCGACGATTTCAGCGTCCGCGGCGGCGCCGGCGACGCCGCGATCTGGCAGAAGCTCGTCTACGCCGAGCAGATGGCCAACGAATATCGCATGCCGCTGATCCGCATGGTGGACGGCACCGGCGGCGGCGGTTCGGTGAAAATGCTGGAGAAGGATCCACGCACGTACATTCCGCAGACGCCCGGCTGGGAATGGGTGGTGGCCAATATGGGGGCCGTGCCGGTGGTGGCGCTGGCGCTGGGGCCGTGCGCGGGGCTGGGCGCTGGGCGCGTCGCCGCCAGCCATTACAGCGTCATGGTGCAGGGCCTCGCCCAGGTGTTTGTCGCGGGCCCGCCGGTGGCGAAAGCCATCGGCGAGGACATCGACAAGGAAGGCCTCGGCGGCGCCGAGATCAACGGCAAGAACGGCGTGGTCGACGACATCGTTGCGAGCGAGGCCGAGGCGTTCGCGGCGGCGCGGCGCTTTCTCTCCTACCTGCCCGCATCCATCCACGAGCTGCCGGCGCGCGCGCAGAACGGCGATCCCGCCGGTCGCCGCGATCCGACGCTGGTCAACGTCGTGCCGCGCGACCGCCGCGTCCCGTACAAGATGCGCCGCATCGTCGAGGCCTGCGTCGATGCCGGCTCGTTCTTCGAAACCGGGCGGCAATGGGGGCGCGGGCTGATCACCGGCTTTGCCCGGCTCGACGGCTGGCCGGTCGCGGTGCTGGCCGGCGATCCGATGTTCCTCGCGGGCGCCTGGACGGCGGATGTGTGCCGCAAGCTGATCAAGCATGTCGACCTGGCGCAGACCTTCCACCTGCCGGTCGTGCACTTCGTCGATTGCCCAGGGTTTGCGGTGGGCGCAAAGCACGAGCGCGCCGCCACGGTGAAGCTCGGCGTCCAAGCCATGGCGGCGGTGTACCAGGCGCGCGTGCCGTGGTGCTCGGTGGTGGTGCGCGCAGCGTACGGGCTTGCGGGCTCTGCGATGATGAACCCGACGCGGGTGAAGTATCGCTATTGCTGGCCATCCGGCGACTGGGGCTCGCTGCCGATGGAGGGCGGCATCGAGGCGGCGTACAAACGCGACATCGAAGCCAGCCCCGACCCGCAGGCGCGGCTCATGGAAATCCGCGCCTGGGCGGAAGCCTTGCGCTCACCGTTCCGCACCGCCGAAAGCTTCTACGCCGAAGAGATCATCGACCCGCGCGACACCAGGCCCCTGCTGTGCGAATGGGCGGGGCTGGCGCAGCGCATGCTGGAAACGGGGCCGTCAAGCTTCGGGATGCGGCCTTGAGTTAGGGTGTGCTTTTCGCCGGGGGCGGTCATTCGTCCCGCTTCTCCAGCGGCCCATAGATGTCGAGACTCAACGAAACGCCGCGCGCCGCCAAAATCTCCATGCAACGGGCGCTTACCTCGATGCCCTCGTTGGACTCCTTCATGAATAGGCCAACGAACAAGTCAGGTTTGTATTTCTCAGCCAGCGGACGCCAAACCGATAGGTCGGCGGTCAACGCGCCGAACAACTCTTCGATCTGCCCATCCAAATCGCCGGGTTCGCGCCGTTCAACGCCGTAGAGCCAGCTACCGGACTTAGCCACGCGAACGCTGCCCGTCTTCTGGTTGGTTATGACTTCGCCCTTGGTCGTGGATTTGGTCGGCGGCTTCCCCAGAGCCAATGTGAGCGCGTCCGGCACGAGATCGTCGCCGACGTATCTCAGCGAAATTGATGTCTCTGCGATAACTGCCATCCCGCATCTTTTCAGACCGACGCCGCGAGCGCCAGTGTCCGCTTCGTGCCAGAAGCCCGACCTTCCGGCATCTCATTCGCTTCTTGCAGCCACGAGGACTGCTCGTCGCCGAAGGCGGTCGTTTGCCGGCTGTCGAAGCCGTTGACTTGCGTTCATATCCGCAATATTTTGCGCAAATGTTTGCGCTTTCATTCTTGGGTGCTAACCGCGATGCATTCGTCGCGCATCTTGCCGATCGGCTGAGTGCGGCGATCTG
>CAZNTI010000217.1:0-4215 GCA_964575885.1 uncultured Terricaulis sp. | reverse complement strand
AGAACTGCAACACCATACACGAACTCGTCGCCGCCGCGCGCATCCGCGGCGACGGCGGCCTCTGGAGCGCCATCGCCGAAGCGCTGGCGCTCTGCGAAACCCGATTCTTCCGCGACCGCGCCCAGTTCGCACGCCTGCGCGAGGAGCTCCTCCCGCGGGCGCTGCACCGGCGCGGCCACGAGCGCGTCCGCATCTGGTCGGCGGCCTGCGCCACCGGCCAGGAGCCCTACTCGGTCGCCATGATCGTCGAGGAGATGCGCGAAGCGGGGTTAAATCCCGCCGTCGAGATCATCGCCACCGATTTCGCGGAGCGGCTGGTCGATAAGGCGCGCAGCGGCCTCTACACGCAGTTCGAGGTGCAGCGCGGACTGCCGATCCGCAAGCTGATCGCGCACTTTGAGAAAGCCGGCGACCTGTGGCGGCTATCGGACCGCTTGCGCGCCAGCGTCCGCTTTGAGCCGCACAATCTCCTGAAGCACCCCGGCCATCTCGGCCAGTTCGATATCATCGTGCTCGCGCATGTGCTGGCGAACTTCGACGCCGAGACCCGCGCCGCCGTCCTCAATCGCTGCGCCAGCGTGCTGGCGCCCGACGGCGTTATCGTGCTGGGCGAAGGCGAGGCGCTGCCCGAAGGCTGCCCCACACTCTGTCTCGAGCACGGCGCAGTGACGCGCGCAGCGCCGGCGCGCACCGCAGCGGCTTAAGTCGCGCCACCGCCTTTAAAGCGATGACGCCGGCAGGCCCTCACTCCTGCCGGTCTGGCTTGTGCGCAGGAGAAGACGAACAGCCGCTGTGGCGGTTTTCCCATCGCGCTTCGGACTCGCGGTCAATCGCGTCGAACGTCTCATCATCCGCCTCCGCTTGCGCCGCTTCGACGTAGAGCGCGAGCCTGCGCCGCAGCTCAGCGCGCAGCGCCTCCTCGTCCTCGTGATCAGGCACTGGCGCCGGCAGCTTCGCCAGCCGCTCGGCGGCCGCAGCCATGCGCTGGGCGGTTTTCGACCAGCGCTCGGCGGCCATCGCGTCGCCTTTGCGCGCCGCGGCCTGGGCTTGTTTGAGCGCGTGCAAACCTGCTTCGCGCGGGGTTTCGGTTTCAGACATGCGTTCTCCTTGTTGGCTTTTGGCCCAAAAAGCGGAGGGCGGGACGCGAACGAACCACGCCGACAAAAGCGCTGCGCAACGCAGCGCCAAAAAGACGCGCTTCGTCCGCGTCCCGTGATCGGGAGCGCCGGGCAGTCACAAGGAGGTGTTTCACTCCTCTGGATATGTCCCCGGCGGCGTGCGGGTCCGCTGTTCGGCGGATCCCCGGTGCGTCTTCCCGCGGTTATGGCGCCCCGCGGGCTTCAGCGCCGATACCTTCTTCCCCTCCCCTACGAGGGGAGGGGATCGAGGGGTGGGGTAAAACTCTGTCTTTGAGCAACCTCGCCGACGTTCGTTCCGCTTCACCCCACCCCCTGCCCCCTCCCCTCAAGGAGGGGGAAAGTCCAGCGCTTCACGCTCAATCACCACGCTCGCGCATCGGTTCGAACAGGGTACCAACTGCCCTCCAGCGGAGCGATGCATGCATGATAAGGCCGCCGCCAAGGTGTAGGATAAGTTTCTTGCGCGGCGTTGGGCTCCAACGCGTTTGGCGCGAGAGCGTGGGGTACAGGTTGGAGCGCCGCGCTCCCACCGGTTGGCGCGTCGCTCCCGTCTGACCCTGGGAATTTTCGCCGATTGCGTTACACTGCGCCCATGAACGCCGCCGCTCACCCCCGGATCGCGCGCGATCCCAAGATCATGATGGGCAAGCCCGTCATCGCCGGCACGCGCGTGCCGGTGGAGGCGGTCGTGCGCCAGTTCGCGGCGGGCGCGGACATGGGCTGGGTGCTGAAGGGCTTTCCGGACTTGAGCGAAGACGATGTGCGGGCGGCGCTGGCTTACGCCGCCGAATGCGTCTCAGACGCGCCGACCATCGCCGCCGAATAGATGCGCTTCGCCATAGACGCTTGCGTGCCGGAGCAACTGGCCGAAGCGTTACGTGCGATGGGCGCTGACGTGGTCTCCGCCGCCGGCCGGCCAGCAATGCCCGATGACGAAGTGCTGAGCGGCGCCGTTGCGCGGGACCGCGTACTGATCACGAGCGACAAGGATTTCGGCGATCTAGTGTTTCGCGACGGGCGCGCGGCCGTTGGCATCGTGCTGTTGCGGTTCGATGTTGTGTCGGCGTCGATTGCGGAGGCGACGGCGCGGCGGATCACGGCGCTGCAGGATGCCGGGCGCAATTGGTTCGTGGTGCTGGAAGCGGAGGCCGAGCGTAAACGGCCAATGCCCAAGAGGTGACGGAGTCGTGGCGAAGGGGGCGGATAGATTTTTTGGAGACCGCAGCGCTCCGTCATCCCGGGCGAGCGGAGCGAGACCCGGGACCCAGCCAACGCCAGACCGGTTGTTCCGCTGGGTCCCGGCTCTACGCCGCTGACGCGGCTTCGGCCGGGAGAGCCGGAGCGCGCGCGCGGCGCTAAGCTTGGCGACGTTCAAACACGTCCCGCACCGCACGATCACTGCCCACGCGCGCCGAAATCGACCGCCGCTTGAATACTCCGAGGGAGTGCCATGTCGCTGCTCCATGTCTCGAGCGCGACCCCATGCTGGCGTGACGTGGGGCGGTTGGGTGCAAGGATTGGTAGCTTAGGACTCCTCAGAGTCCGACGGGAAGGTGTCCCGCACAACATTTAGAATGGATGCCAGCTTGGATACTGCCTCCTGAGTAACCCTCCCAGAAAACACTACGACCGCGCGCGTATCCGGAGACAGCCGAAACTCCAGCCTTTCGCCATCTGGAATAGCTTGCGGGTTGCCCTGCGCGCCCGAGAGAGAAACGCCGGGCTGCACTCCTTGCAGTTCGCGCGGCACCTCTCTCGCTACAGCCGACGGCGAAGTATCGGCTGCGGCACGTTCAGGCGCAATCGCCCCTTCGGCTTCCAAGAAACTAAGCGTGTCGAGGTAAACCGAAACGAACTTGTCGGCACCGGACCCGCTAAAGCCAAACCGACGAACAGCGATGGAGCGAAGCACATTTTCCGCAGGCTTCTTTTTCCCAAACTCCCTAAACAACTCTGCGAACGGCGCAGGCGCGTTGGCGGCGGCCCAAAGGGACTCGATCTTTTCCGCGTCATCCATCGGCTCAAGAATGCTCAAGGCCAAGTTCGTAACTCTAAGGCGCGGGTCGCGCCCCTCTAGCAACCCGAATTGCTTGACCGCTCCGATCCCTGCCGTCGCAGGTCCAGACATCGACTTATAACCCATGAGGCCGGCAGCGGCCTCGTTGCTGATCTCCGCTCTGTGAGCTCCGGCGTAGACGCTGGCGATCATCTCAAGTGCGCGCCTGAGGCCATATTGAGGGTAGGCAGGGCTTCGTTGCCCGCCGCCTGGCGTCAATTTCTCGTCCGTCATCCACCAATCTCCACCCAGGTAATTTAGCGTTATTACGCTCGTCTCGCAAGATAGTAGGCTTGTCGCGCCGGACACAGCCTATATCTATTTGTTTCTTATCATTTTTTTCTCACGATAGTCAGCCAGAGCGCGAGCTTATATACTCGCCATCATCTGTACTTACACTCTGAGCACTCCGCATTCGTCTGGCAAGCGCTTGGCTGGCGCCTGCCGCCCCCGCGCCTTCGCACAGCGAAGCTCCGTATCTCCATACAAAATCGCAAGTGGAGCGAGGAAACGCGACGTACTGTGAGTTCATTGCAAACAGAACCGCCACATCAGCACAGACGAGTCTGTTAGATGACATTAGAAAATAGCCAGAGAGAATCAGCGCTTCCATTAGATGCTACAAACTAGATGCCACTACTAAGGGCACCATTAATGAGGCTCTATAGGCGATACAGTGCGAAATGGGTCGCACAAAGGTAGAACCGCGGGCACTCAGGTGCCAAACAGTCTAATTGAGATGACTGATGATTTGAGCGATCGGGCGGGAGCGCCTTGCCACATTCGTCTGGCAAGCGTATGGTTATCGTCCGCCGGCCCCGCGCATTCGCACTCCAACACGGAGGCAGCTACGGAGCCGACGGACAATTAGCCGTGGTAGGCAGCGGGTCCGGAGTCCAAGCCGGACCCGCAATTGTTTGATTATAGCGACATTCGCCTGAAATTTCTATGAGGATGGCAGTCCTCTAACCCCCCTCGATCCCCTCATCCGCCATCTCGCGCTCCACCCTGAGCGCCGTC
>CAZNTI010000216.1:0-4222 GCA_964575885.1 uncultured Terricaulis sp. | reverse complement strand
GAGAGCGCGCCGCAACGGGCGCCACCCGGATCCGCCGCGGCGCGGCGGGCGCCGGCAACCGCCGCCGCCGCCGCCGTCCTACGAGCGCATGCCGCGGCTGGCGCGCATCAAGCTCTCGGGCGGACTCTCGCCCGATGACGTCCCGGTGACCGGCAAGAGCCTGATGCTGGCGCTGGCCGGCGCGGTGATTTTTCTGGGCGCAGGTGTCGCCGGCGCCGCCTGGCTAGGCTCGTCGCTGTTTGACGCGCGCGAAGCGTTCGCGCGCGCCGCCGACGGCGCGGCTGCGGGCGTTGGCTTTGAAATTGGCGAGATCGAGATTGCCGGCGTCGCCGGCGCGCGCGCCGACGAGGTCCGCGCCATCGCTGCGCCCGAGGGCCGTCGCTCGATTCTTTCCCTCGATCCCGCCGACGTAAAGGCCCGGGTGGAGAGCCTCGATTGGGTGCAATCGGTGCGCGTGCATCGGCTGTGGCCGTCAACCCTGGTGGTCGAAGTCGAGCGCCGCCAGGCCTATGCGCGCTGGCAGGAGGACGGCGAGATCGCGGTGATCGACGCCAACGGCGAGCGCCTGCTCGCCGAGCGCGCCGCCGATCATCCCGAACTGCCGCTGGTGGTTGGGGCTGGGGCTGGACCTGCGGCGGAGCCGCTGCTGCTGGCGCTGGAAAATCTTCCGTCCGTGCGCTCGCGCCTGCAAGCTTTGGTGCGGGTGGGGGGACGGCGTTGGAATCTGCACTTGGTTTCAGGCGCTGTCATCGCGCTGCCCGAAGCAGGCGCGGCTGACGCGCTGGCGCAGCTGGAGCGTCTGCACACGGCGCACGCGCTGCTCGATCGCCCGGTCGCGGCGCTTGATCTGCGCAGCCCCGGCAGGCTGGTGTTGCGCGTGCAACCGGCGCTCTCAGGCGGGCAATACGCCTTGGCGGGAGGGGTCTGATGGCCGTCATCGCCGTTCGCGCCGCCGAACGCCTCGCGGAGCCGCAAGCGGCGCGTGACGACGCGCTCGCAGCGCCGCAGGCGCCGCTGGTGGCCGCCCTCGATATCGGCGTCTCGAAAACCGTGTGCCTGGCGGCGCGCCGCGACCCGGTCCTCGACATGCATCCCGAACGGCCCCTGCGTGTGCTGGGTGTCGGCCAACAGACCGCCCCGGCGATCGCGTCGGGCAAGCCCGCCGATTTTGAAGCCTGCGCCCGCGCGATCGAAGTTGCGATTGCGGAGGCGGCGGCCATGGCTGGCGCGCCGATCAAGCGGGTGGTGGCGTGTTATTCCGGGCCCGGTCTTGGCGCGCGCATCGTGCGCGGCGCAGTGCGTGTGCGCGGACCGCTGGTCACCGCGCGCGACATCGACAACGCCATGCAGGCGGCGATGCAGGCGGCGCCGGCGCCGCAGCTTTCGTTCCTGCATGTGGAGCCGCTCCGCTACCGTCTGGATGACGGCGCCCCGGTGTCCGATCCGTTGGGTATGGCGGGCGCGCTGCTGGCGGTCGATGCGTGCGTCGTCACGGCCCCGAGCGCTGCGCTCAACGCGCTCAAGGCCTGCGTGCGCGAGGCCGGCGCCGAAGTAGAAGAGATTGTCGCCGCGCCAATGGCGGCGGGCCTTGCAGCGCTTACCGCCGAGGAGCGCGCCGATGGCGCTTTGCTGATCGATCTGGGCGCGGGCGCAATCGGGGTTGGCGTGTTTGCGGCGGAAGGTCTTGCGCATTGCGAGAGCATTAGCGCCGGCGGCGTGCGCCTCACCCGCGACCTGGCGCTAAAGCTTGAAACCACCTTCGCCGCGGCCGAACGCATCAAGCTGCACTTTGGCGCCGTCGGCGCGGGCTTCGACCCGCGCGAGGCGGTGCAGGCGCCGCGGATCGGACTCGACGGCCGCCTGGAAGCGGCCACGACGCTGCGCGGCGTCATCGCCGACACCTTGACGCCCAGGCTTTACGAAATGTTGCTGGCCGCGCGCGAGCGTTTGGCGCGGGCGGGCTTCGCCGGCGCCGACGGGCCCCAGCGCGCGGTGCTGGTGGGCGGCGGCGCCATGATCCCCGGCGTGCGCGAGCTGGCGGTGGAGGCGCTGGGGATGCCGGTGCGGATCGGGCGCCCGATCGATCTCTGCGGGTTCGACCATGGCGAGGCCGGGCCCGGCTACGCCGCCGCAGCAGGGCTGCTGCGCCATCGCCTCGATACGCCCATGCTCGCCGACGTCGAAGACCACTTCCAGCCCACGCTCGCCCACGTCGCTGCGCTCATGCGCGACCGCTTCGGCAAGGCATGGGACTGGCTGCGCGACAATTTCTAATCCAGCGGAGGCGCGTTCGACTCCACCGCGGGCGCGCGCAGTTCGGACAACGCGGCTTTAACCGCAGCGCTCCTAAATTCCACGCCCAATAGGCGCTCCCATGTTCCAAAAGATTTCGCTGCGGCGCTCCGACGCCGATCAAGCAGCCATCAGCACCGAACTGGAGATCGCGCGCAAGGGCGCGTGCAGTCGCGTGGCGTTTGCGCTCATCTTGGCGATGTGCGCCCTGCTCTGGCTGCCGCCATGGGCGGCGGGCGCGTATTTTGCGCTGGCGGTGGGCTGGGAGCTGTGGGCGCGCCCCCGGATCACCGGCTATGCCGTCGCCAAACTGCGGCGCAGCCAGCTGCGGGTGTTCCAACGCACGATCATCTTCCTGGCGGCTTGCTTCTATTCGGTGCTGCCGATGAGCGGGGTGCTGTCGGAGCAGCTGGTGGGCTGGTACCTGGCGATCATGGCGTTCTGCTCGGCAGTGATCATCGGCGTGACGTATTTCTCCAATGATGGCTGGCAGTTTTGCGCCTGCGTGGCGCCTTCGCTCCTGGTGACCAGCTTCGCGCCGCTTGGGTTCGGCGTTTCCGCGCCCATCTTTCTGGTGGTGATGGCGCTTAACGCCATGTTCATTGTCAGCGCCCTGCAATCGGCCCTGCATCGCGCCGAACTGGTGGAGAGCATCGCCCGCAAGGAAGCGGCGCGCTCGCGCGCCGAGACCGCCAGTGTCGAGAAGTCGCAATTCATCGCCAACGTCAGTCATGAATTGCGCACCCCGCTCAACGCCATCATCGGCTACAGCGAAATGCTGCGCGAAGGCGCCGAGGTCGACGCCCGCCAGTCCGACCTGGCCGATCTCGACCGCGTGCTTGGCGCATCCAAGCGCCTGCTAACGCTGATCAACGAATTGCTGGATATTTCCAGGATCGAAGCCGGCAAGCTCGAACTGGAAGTCGGCTGGTACGATGCGGCTGAAATGCTGAGTGCGGCGGTGGCGACGGTGCGCCCCACCGCGCAGGCCAACGACAACCGCATCGTGCTCGATCTGCAGCCGGGATTGGGCCGCGGCGTCGGCGACGAGTTCCGGCTCGGGCAGTGCATGCTCAATCTGTTGTCGAACGCCGCGAAGTTCACGCGCGGCGGCGAGATCGCGGTGCGGGCCCGCAGGGTAGCGGGCGCCGATGGCGAGCATTTCGTGATCGCGGTGTCCGATACCGGCGTCGGCATCGCGCCCGAGGCGATGGCGCGCCTGTTCGAGCCGTTCGCTCAGGCCGATCCCTCGGTGACGCGCAGGTTCGGGGGCACCGGACTTGGGCTGACGATCACCCGTCAGGTGGCGCGCATGCTGGGCGGCGACGTGACCGTCGAGAGCGCGCCAGGCCAGGGCTCGACCTTCACGCTGACGATCCCGGTGATGGCGGGCGAGACCCGCGACGCCTCCGCGCCGCCGGCGGCGGCTGCGGCCTGAGACCGGCGTACTGTTGAACAGGCCAGCGCGGGGGTGCATAGGTGCGGACGTCGGGCGCGCCGGCGACGCAAGCTTGCCGCAAAAGCGCCGCGACGGTTTTTGAAGACTTAACGAAAGCTTAGGCGCCGCCTTGGACGGTCGGTGCGAGCGTGGGCGAATCGTGCGAATCGATCGCCCTTGGAGCGGGTGATGAGTCAGTACAGCGCCGTGCGAGATCTGAAGCCGCGCATCGTCGTGTTCGGCGTCGGCGGGGCAGGCGGCAACGCTGTCAACAACATGATCGACGCGCGCCTCCAGGGCGTCGATTTCGTGGTCGCCAACACCGACGCGCAGGCGCTGTCGCGCGCGGGCACGCCCAACCGGCTCCAGCTTGGCCACTCGATCACCGAGGGCCTCGGCGCGGGCGCCCGTCCGGAAGTGGGTCAGGCCGCGGCACAAGAGAGCCAGCCCGAGATCATCGAGTTCCTCGAAGGCGCACACATGGTGTTCGTC
>CAZNTI010000215.1:0-4227 GCA_964575885.1 uncultured Terricaulis sp. | reverse complement strand
AGTCCTGCGGCTCGTCGGCGCAGCCCGAGGACTGCCGCTAACCCAGAGCCCCGATCTGCGACCCGGCAAGGTCGAAGCCGGTGCTGCGCTGCGGGGGCGCGCGCACGGCCGTCAAATCCACGAACAGAAAACTGAACATCGCCTGGCCAAAGCAGGCGTAGCCCTGCTGCTTCATGAAGGCGGTGATCTGGCCCTCGCCTGCCGCTTCGCTGCGGAAGCGCTCGAAGTCTTCCGCGATCACCGCGACCGGGCGCGTGCGCGTCCAGTCGAGGCTCGCCAGCACCGCGTGGTCGAGCCCTTCGCAATCAACGCTGAGCAGATCGATCGGCCCATCGCCCAGACGCTCGCGCACGATTTCGCGCAGCGGCATGCACGCGATCGCGACCGGCTCGCCGTCGCGCGGCTGTGCGGCGTGGTAGGGGTCGGGTTGGAACGAGTTAAGCCTGGAGTCCCTGAACCGATGATAGACCAGCGTGGAGGCTTCCGCCGCGACCCCCATCACTAGATGCTGATCACGCGGGCGAAATCGGGAAAATGCGGCAGCGTGATCGGGGTTCGGCTCGATGGTGAGCCCGGTCCAGCCCTTCAAATACAGTTTGTACGTATTCGAGCCGCGCCAAGGATGATGCGCGCCGACGTCAACGTAGGTTCCCGTGGAACGCGGCCGCAGGGCGCTTAGGATCGCATCTTCGCCATATTGCGAGAACCAGAGGGAGCGCCACTGACGCAGCAGCGGGCCGAGCGCGCTGATCGGCGGCGCGCGCATGTCGCTAGTGCCTCCGCTCGACGACAAACTCAATCGCATTGCTCAACCCGCGCGCGCGCGGACCGAACATGGCCAGATGCTGCTTGGCTTGGGCTGCGAGAATGCCCACGCGTTCGCGCGTCGCCGCAGCGCCCAGCACGGTGACGAAATTCACCTTGCCGCGGGCGTTGTCCTTGCCCACCGCCTTGCCGGTGTCGCGGACCACGCCTTCAGCGTCGAGCAGATCGTCCACCATCTGATAGGCGAGGCCGATGTCGTGCGCGTAGCGGCTGAGCGCGGTGCGTTCGGCGTCGGAGGCGCACCCGATCAACGCCCCCGCATCCACAGAAAAATTGATCAGCGCCCCGGTCTTTAGCCGGTTCATGCGGGTGACGGCGATCAGGTCGGAGCCGATGTCGGCGCCGGCCATGTCGGCCGCCTGTCCGGCGACCATGCCCTGGGGGCCGGCGGCCTTGGCGAGCCCGGCGATCAGTCTGCAGCGCATCTGCGGATCGGGATGGGTGGCGGGCTCGGCCAGCAATTCGAACGCGTAGGTCAGCAGCGCGTCACCTGCCAGCACTGCCGTCGCCTCGCTAAACTCGCGGTGCAGGGTGGGCCGCCCGCGGCGCAGATCGTCGTCGTCCATGCACGGCAGGTCGTCATGGATCAGGGAATAGGTATGCACGCATTCTATAGCGATCGCCGCCCGCAGCAGCGAGGCCTCGTCGGCGTCGAACATGGTTCCGGTTTCGATGGTGAAGAACGGGCGCAACCTCTTGCCGCCATCGAGGGCAGCGTAGCGCACAGCATTCATCAGCTCGGCTTCCGGCCCTTGCGGCCGCGGCAATGCGCGGTCCAGGGCGTCATTGACGCGGTCAGCGACTTCTTTCAGGCGCGCTTGCAGCTCAGACATGACGCGCGCTCCTAGCAGAGCCCCCGGCTTGCGCAAGCGGACTTAACCATCGCGGCCGCTCGAAGCTGGGTTGCGCCCTTCCAAGCCCAGGCCATCCAGGGCATCATATTGCGGCTGGGACAGATTCCGGGCGCGGCGCTTGCATGCCCGCTGGGCCGACCCGACAGGTCGATGTAAGTAGGGACCGCGTATGCCTAGTGTGGTGATCATCCACGCCGCCGAGGACGCTCTTCCGGCGCGCGCGCTGGCGGAGAAGATCCGCCAGGCCGAGCTTGAGGTCCAGGTTGAACTTGGCGGCGAAGCGTTGCGGGACGCAATCCGGCGCGCCGCGGTAACCGTGGCGTTGTGGTCGCCGCGCGCAGTGGCCAAACCAGGGTTGGTCGAAGACGCCTTCTACGCCGCCAGCGCCAACACGCTAATCCACGCCACCATGCAAAACGCCCCCGCCCCGGCCGAGTTCGCCCAGGACAAGCCGGTCAACCTGACTGGCTGGCGCGGCGAAGCCGAGTTTGCACCGTGGCGTCAATTGGCCGAACGCATCACGCAGGCTGCGGGCGTAGCGTCTTTGCCGCCGCCGGCCCAGCGACCAGCCTCCGGCTTTTTCCAGCCCGGCGCCAATCCGGCCAACGCGCTGCAGCGCCGCCGGCGCGCCGCGCCGCTGCAGGCGGGCCCCGCCGACGCCGCCTACGCGCCACCGCAGCGGTCCGCGCCGCCGCCCCCGCCACGCCCCGCAGCGTCGACGCCCGCCAACGACGCGCCGCCCCACTTTCCACAGGAGCAAAAGCGCGGTCCCGGCATGATGCTCGCGATCGCCGCGATCGGCATTATCGCCATCGGCGGAGGCGGCTTTTTCTGGACGCAAATGCAGGGGTCGCAGACCGCTACCAACTGGGAATCCGTGGAGCGCGATGACGCCGGCGCCCTGCGCGCGTTTTTGGCCGGCAATCCTGGCCAGTTCCGCGACGAGGCCCGCGAGGCGCTTCGCGAACTCGAACAGCGACAGTTTGAGACCGCGCGCCGGGCCAACAGCATCGAAGCCATGGAAGCCTTCCTGGCCGACTTCCCCGACAGCGAACACGCTATCGCCGCGCGCGGCCGGATTGCGGAGTTGCGCTCGCTGCCTTCAGACCTGACGCCGCTGACGCCGAGCGACGAGGCGATCGATCCCGAGGCGCTCCTGCAGCCGGTCGATCCCGATCTCGCGGCCTCCGGAACGACGCCGGAAACCGCCGGCGGCGGTCCGGTGCCGCTTGCGCCGCCGCAACCTGAGGAGCCGGTGCTGCAGGAACCCGGGCTTGAGCCGGAGCTGCCCGAGCCTGACACGGCCCCGGGCACCTAGCCCTTCGGCTTCACAGCGGGCCCGCGGCGCGGCATAGACATATCCGCGCATGCGGGGCCGCCCATGACCGACGTTTTCATCTCCTACGCCCACGAAGACCACATATTCGTGAGCAAGCTGGCGAAAGCGCTGGAAGCCGAGGGGCTCTCAGTGTGGTGGGACCACACCATTCCACCCGGGAAAACCTGGAACACCTTCATCGCCCGCGGCATCGAGCAAGCCAAAGCCTGCCTGGTGATTTGGTCGCGCCATTCGGTGGCGAGCAAGTGGGTGCTGGAAGAAGCTTCGCTCGCCAACGATGCCGAAAAGCTGCTTCCGATTGCGGTCGACGGTTCGCCGCCGCCTATGGGCTTTCGGAGCCTGCAAGCCGCACAGCTCGCAAGCTGGAACGGCGACCGCAGCAATCCCCAGTTCCAGCTGCTGGTGCGCGAAGCGCGGGCGCTCTCAGGAAACGACGCCCCGCCGCCGCCGCGTCAGAGCTATGCCGCGCCGCGGCCGGCCTCCGCTTCGTCATCGCCTTCGGGCGCACCCCGGCCGGCGCTGATCGGGGCGGTGCTCGCCGGCCTCGCCGTGCTTGCGGTGACCGTATTCGTGCTGACCCGCCCACCGGCGCCAAACGAAGTCGCGCAGACGCCGGCTGAGATTTTGAGCCCCGCGCAAGGCGAAGCCGACCTCCCCACCGCCGCGGACGGCTACAATCCAGCCGAACTGGAGCGTTTACGGCGTGAGCGCGATCAAGCGGTGGAGAGCGCGCGCAGCCAACAGGCCGAGAACGAGCGGCTGCGCAGCGCCCAAACCGCGCAGACACAGCCGGCTGCCTCGAATGTATCGGCGGCGCTGGTGGGCTCGTGGTCCATGCAACGCAACTGGAACCGGCCGGCAAACATGGCCGGCATAACCGGCAATGACGGCGTCACCCTTAACGCCGACGGCACCGCCTCAGGCCCAGGCTATAATCGCTGGAGCGTGAACGGATCGGAGGTCCGGATCTTCGCCGATAGCGGCGTCACCAATTATGTTGGGGTGTACAATGGGACGTCGGTTTCAGGCACGGTCGAGGGGTCGAGCGGCGCCGGCGGCACGTTCACGATGACACGCAACTAGTAGAGGCGACCGCCGCTCAGCGCCGGTCGATCCACGTTCAACAACACGACGGTGCCGTTGCGGTCCGGGAAGCCCAAGCACAGCACTTCCGACATGAACTTGCCGATCTGCTTTGGCTCGAAATTC
>CAZNTI010000214.1:0-4229 GCA_964575885.1 uncultured Terricaulis sp. | reverse complement strand
GGCCAGTGTTTGATCGAGATTGGCGGCAGTAAGCGCAACCGGCAGCGTATGCAGCTCCAGCACCAGCAGACCGAAGCGGCCCACGTAGGGCGCCCAGCGGCGCAGATGGCGCACCAGGTTCTCTTCCAACTCGTCCGGCGCCACCTCCTCGCCGAGGTTGGCGAAAGCCCCGTCCGTGCGTGCGATCCGCGAACCGCTCTGATAATTCGCCGGCGGCAAATAAGGACGATTGTGGTCCAGAAACGAGCGTACGTGCAGCAGGTCGTGAATGTCGATGCCGATACTTTCAAGCTCGCTGGCAAGGTAGGCGGGGCGATTGATATCACCGCTGATGATGCGGACATTCTGCACCCCAGCTTTCCGCAGGTTCTGTTTAGAGATGCGCCGTGCAACTTTGTTGAAGTCGGCGCCTACCAGGATCAGCGGATGGTCGCTCAGCATGGCGCCGCGCGCCGTGCCATCGCGCACCGTTTCGTAGACATGGCGCAGTAACGTGCCATCGCCGCAGCCCATGTCGCAAACGCCCGCGGGCTGCTCCTCGATGGGGCGGTTGAACATCTCCACCAGGAACTCATCGACCTTTTTGAAGTAGTTGCTGTGCGCGCCGCCGCTGCCCCACACGTTCATGCCGCGATTCACCAGCGTCTCGCCGCCCGCTTCATCAACGCGTGGGAAATTCACATTTCCGAACAACAGCGTGCTGATGCGCTCAAAAAGCGGCAAGTAGGAAACCGTAACGCCGTAAGAAGCTGCGATTTGAGCGGCGTAGCGCCCCTCCGGGGTAAGCGCGATGCGTTCCGCGTCCCGGTGAAGCCAGCCTTGCAGCTCCAACAGTTCGTACACGCATGCGAGCGCCGCTTGATTTCCGGCGACCGAGCCGGTGTCGAGGCCGGCTGGCGCTTCGAGCAGGCGCGCAAAGACACCCTCCCGCGCCAGCGCCACCATCACCGGACCGATGACCAGCCCCTCGAGGTAGCGCACAGTTTTGCGATGCACCTGGGCCGCCGACGTTTCGCCGTCGGTGAAGACGTTCCAGCGCTCTTTGACGCGGCGAACGACGTCGTCGAAATGGCGCAAAGCGCCCTGATCCGACCGCCCGAACAGAAAATCGTCGAGGAAGATCGCCTTGGGGATGAACGAAACCGCATCGTTGTAGAGCGGGGCCAGCGGCAGCGCGATACGGCCCGCCGGCGCCAACGCGTACGTCGCCGTCGCGCCGCGCCCGCTTTGTCTCAGCCATCCGCACGCGGTGAGCAGACGCAAAGCAATGCGGAGATACCCCGCATTGGCATGCGTGCGCGCCACCATATCCTGGAATTGGAGGCCTTCATCGTGGGCGTCCATCAGCATCGCCACGACGCCGCGATCGGCCAACGCCTTGACCACCGGGCAAATGGCGATGCCGGTTAGATGGCTGAACACGACGCTGCGAACGGCGGCTTTGTCGACACCGGAGAGAGGCTGCGGCGACGCCGCGTGATCGGCTTTTGCGGGCATGGGCGTGACGCCTCCAGGGGTCAGGGGCGGCCTTCGAACAAGTTGCGGCCCTCCACGAGCGCGCGCATCTTGCGGTCGACCACGCTGCGCTGAAGCATCCAGAAGCCGCAATCGGGGTGAATGTACTTGAGCCTGCCTTCGCCGGTGTCGCGCACGATTTTTTCGATGCGCGAGGCGATGAGTTGCGGGCTCTCGACCTCGTTGTCCTTAATGTCGACGACGCCGATGCCGAGGCCAATGTTGGGATCCAGATCCCGGAACGCGACCAACTCGTCATAGCCGCGGCGCGCAAACTCGAGCACCAGGTGATCGGCGCGAAGCCGATTGAGGAACGGGATCAGGTCGGCCCAGAACCCGCGCTGCAAAGGTTGACCCCCGACATTGCCAAAGCAGATGTGCACGGCCTTTTCGTTGGGAATGGCGTCGAGAACGACATTGATGGCTTCCGCCGCCCACGGCGCGTCTTCTGGGTGCCCGACGATGTAGGCTTCGTCCACCTGCACGACGTCGGCATCGACGGCTTCAAGCTGTTGACGCAGCATGTCCGCCAGCGCCATCGCCAGCTCCGCGCGGTCCCTGTAAAAATGATCGTTCAACACCCGCGCCAGCATGTGCGGGCCCGTGACTGTGAACTTCAGCGGGGCGTGCGTGAGCGCGCGCACCCCTTCGCAGTCGCGCGCCAGGTCAAGCGTGCCGGCTCCAATCTTTGAGACCACGACGCCGGCCGGCAATGTGCTCTCGTCAAGACCGCGGTCGTGACGGAATCGCTCCAGCTCGGAAACCGAAAACCTGCGTCGGACGCCGTCGATCTGGTTGACGAAATAGTCGACCATGCCGTTGGTTTCGGGTTGGCTGGCGTCGAAGCGCGACAACTCGCCGTCGGTGATGAGATCGAGGCCGGCAAGTTCTTGCGTCTTGATCACCGCCATCACAGCGTCGCGAAGCGCCAACCGCGAGGAATTGGAGGTGACCCATTGGGGCACCGGATAGCTGCCGACGACAGTAGTTCTTATCCGCTCCATGGCCGCTCCATTTTGGCGATCGCCGGTGCACACGCTCCCGTGGCTACGCCTCGGGCACACGCGTTACAACGATGCGCGCACCAAAGCTGCGCCATCCGCCATCGCCTTCATCTTGCCGAACGCTACCTCACGCGGGAGGTATTTCATGCCGCAGTCAGGCGCGACCACAACCCTATCCGCATCCACATGCGGCAGCGCCCGCTTGACGCGCGCGGCCACGGTCTCAGCGGTTTCGACTTCGTGCGTCGACAGGTCGATCACGCCAAGAATGATGGTTTTGCCGCGAAGGCTCGCGAGCACGGAGGTGTCGAGATTGGACTGCGCGGTCTCTATGGAAATCTGCTGCGCACTGCATTCGGCCAACTCGGGCAGAAACGAATAGCCGGCCGGGCGCTCATGAATGATCGCGGCGTAGCCAAAGCAGATATGTATCGCGGTGGCGCCCTTGACGCCGTCCAGCGCAGCGTTGAGGGCCTCAAGCCCATATTCGCGCGCCTTCTCCGGACGCGCTTGCATGTAGGGCTCGTCGATCTGCACGACGTCGGCGCCAGCGGCGAATAGATCCTTGATCTCAGCGTTTACGGCGGCCGCGTAATCAAGCGCCATTTCGCGCTCGCTGGCGTAAAAGTCGTTCTGCGCCTGCTGCGCCATCGTGAACGGGCCCGGAACCGTGATCTTGATCCGTCGATCGGTGTTGGCGCGCAGGAAAGCCACGTCGCGCGTCTCGACCGCGTTGCGGCGGCTGATTTTACCGACTACGCGCGGCACCGGATTGGGATGACCGCTGCGGTCCAGCGCAGTGCCGGGATTGTCCAGGTCGATGCCGTTGAGGGCGTTTGCGAAGCGGTTTGAGTAGCTCTCGCGGCGCATCTCGCCGTCGGTGATGATGTCCAGGCCGGCGCGCTCCTGATCGCGGATCGCCAGCAACGTGGCGTCGTCCTGGGCCTGCTCCAGGTACGCAGGCGCCACACGCCACAACTCCCGGGCGCGCACCCGCGGGGGAAAGCGTCCGGCCAGTTTCTCGCGATCAATCAGCCAATCTGGCTGCGGATACGACCCCACCAAACACGTCGGCAAAAGCATTGCGTCCTCCCGAACTCTTTTTTTGTTCAGCCCTCTGGACCGTCGTATTCAATGGCCGCTGCGGCCTTTCCCGACAGGATAAAGCCGATGGGGCGCTCCGACTCTTCCTGAAGGTGAGCGATCAGACTGGCGGTGCGCGCTAGCAGCGAAAGGCCCTTGAGCGCGGCCAACGGGAAGCCGACATCCAGCATTACCGCCGGGATCGCGCCGTTGACGTTGATCGGCAATGAGCGTCCCAGCGCTTCCGGCGCTGCGTCCCGCATCGCATGCAGCATTTCAACGTGCGGTCCCGCCACGCCATGCTCTTCAGCCATGCGCAGCAGCAGATTGGCGCGCGGGTCGCCCTGCTCGTGCAGCGGGTGGCCGAGCCCCGGAATGGATTTCTTTTCCGCACGCAGCGCCGCGATGCCCCGCAGCGCGGCCTGACGCGGCGAGAGCCCCTCGCGTTCAGCAGTCTCCAGGCACGCTGCAATGAAACGGCCGCAATTCTCGGCGCTTCCCAGCACCACCGACCCGCACCCTAAAAGTCCTGCTGCGACCGCGCCCTGAAACGCCTCGGGCGCGGCTGCGAAAGTCATCCGTGCCGCCACCACGCTCGGAACCAGACCGTGTTCCGCAATTGCGGTC
>CAZNTI010000213.1:0-4234 GCA_964575885.1 uncultured Terricaulis sp. | reverse complement strand
ATCGTCGGCGCCGTCTCTGCGGTGGTGGCGGCGGCCTATTATCTGCGCCTGCTCGCATCGATCTGGTTTGCGCCGCCAGCGCCGGCGCTGCAGCCGGCCACCGGCGTCATCGGGCTGACCGCGACGGCGGCGGCGGCGCTGACGTTTCCGGTGTTGGTGGTGATCCTTGGCGCTCTGCAGCGTTGGGCCGAGGCCGCTGTCGCCTTGAGCTTCTGACGCGCGCCTTGCGCGAGCGCCACGCGCCGCTCGCGTGTTTTGACGAGAGCGACTCCACCATCCTGGAGGCGCGCCGGCGCGCCGATCGCGGCGAGGCGCAGCCGGTTTGGCTCTTGGCGGGCGTGCAGACGGCGGGGCGCGGACGCCGCGGACGCGCCTGGGCCTCGCTTCAGGGCAATCTGCATGCGACCTATCTGTTTGCCACCGCGCACGCGCCGGCCGAGATCGCGCTGTTGAGCTTCGCCGCCGGGGTCGCCATCGCCGAGACCCTCGAAGCCATGATCGGCGCTGGCCGCGTGGCGTTGAAATGGCCGAACGACGTGCTGATCGAGCGCGCCAAGGTCGCCGGCATCCTCATCGATAGCGGCGGGCTCGCCGCCGGCGGCGCCTGGGCCGCACTCGCGTTCGGGATCAATCTGGTGCGCGCCCCCGAGGCTCTCGACCAGGCGACAATGAGCTTGAGGGAAGCGTTGCCCATCGATGTGGAGACGCCGCCGCCGACAAGGTTTTTCGCCAGCCTGCGGCCGCGGCTGGAGGGCTGGGCCGAGCGTCTGGCCGGCGAAGGCTTCGCGCCTTTGCGCGCAGCCTGGCTTGCGCGCGCATACGGCTTGGGCGAACCTGCGGCCGTGAAAGCTGGCGACCACCAGATCGAGGGCCGCATCGCCGGCCTGTCGCCGCGCGGCGAACTCGAGCTCGACACCGCAGCGGGCCGCCGGCTAGTCGCCGCCGGCGACGTATTCTTTCCTCGCGCCAAGTGAACCTCATGCTTCTGGCTATCGACGTCGGCAACACCAACACCAAATTCGCGGTCTGGGACGGCGCGGCGTGGCGCGGCCAATGGCGCGTGTCGACCAATTCCAGCCGCACCGCCGACGAGTACGCGCCGTGGTTTGCGCAGATCATGGCAACCGCAGGCCTGGCGCTGACCGACGTCACCGATTGCATCATCTCGACGGTGGTGCCGCAGACGCTGTTCAACCTGCGCAATCTGGCGCGCCGCTATGTCGGCCAGGAGCCGATGGTGATCGGCGAAGCCGGCGTGAGGCTCGGCATCGAAGTGCGTATCGACAAACCGGCCGAAGCCGGCGCCGACCGGCTTGTGAATGCGGTGGGCGCCTTCATCGCGTATGGCGGGCCGGCGATCGTCATCGACAGCGGCACCGCGACGACGTTCGACATCGTCGGCGCCGACGGCGCCTTCGAAGGCGGGATTATCCTGCCCGGCATCAACATGTCGATGCAGGCCCTGCACGAGGCGGCGGCGCAATTGCCACGCGTGGAAATCCGCGATCCCGGGCGGATCATCGGCAAGGACACCGTAAGCGCGATGCAGTCGGGCATTTACTGGGGTTCGATCGACATGATCGAGGGATTGTGCCGGCGCATCCGCGAAGAGTACGGCAAGCCGATGCTCACCATCGCCACCGGCGGGGTAGCTTCACTGTTCGACGGGGCGTTCCCGAGCATCGACCACTTCGACCAGGATCTGACCACGCGCGGGCTGCTGGAAATCTATCGCCGCAACGGCGGCAAGCTTTGAGCGCGCCGGCGCCCGACGACGAACTGGTCTTCCTGCCGCTGGGCGGTTCAGGCGAGATCGGCATGAACCTGAACGCCTATGGCTACGGGCCCGCCGAGGATCGCAAATGGATCATCGTCGATATCGGGGTCACGTTCGGGCGCGAAGACATGATGCCCGGCGTCGATCTGGTGCTGCCAGACCCGGCCTTCCTCGAGGCGGAGCGCGACAACATCCTCGGCATCGTGCTGACCCATGCGCACGAGGACCACATCGGGGCGCTGGCCTGGCTGTGGCCGCGTCTCGAAACGCCGGTGTACGCCACGCCCTTCACCGCCATCCTGGTGCGTGAGAAGCTCCGCGAGCGCGGCCTGCTCGACAAGGTCGCGCTCACCGAAGTGCCGCTGCGGGGCAAACTCACGCTGGGGCCGTTCGACATCGAGTACATCACCATCACGCACTCGATTCCCGAGCCGAACGGGCTCGCCATCCGCACCCCGCTGGGGCTGGTCTGGCACACCGGCGACTGGAAGATCGATCCCGACCCTTTGATCGGGGAGACCACCGACGAGGCCGCTCTTAGGGCGATGGCCGAAGAGGGCGTGCTGGCGATGGTGTGCGACAGCACCAACGTGTTCGTGGAAGGAACCTCAGGCTCCGAATCCGAAGTGCGCGAGCGGCTGATCGAACTCATCGCCGGCTGCAGCGGCCGGGTGGCGGTGACGGCGTTTGCATCGAACGTCGCCCGGGTCGAGACCGCCTTGATGGCCGCACGCGCCAGCGGGCGCACGCCGTGCCTGGTCGGGCGCTCGATGCACCGCATCGTCGGCGCGGCCAAGGCGGTGGGCCTGCTCACAAACACGCCGGAGCTGATCGACGAGGAGGAGGCGGGGTCGCTTGCCCCCGAGCACGTGCTTTACCTCTGCACCGGCAGCCAGGGCGAGCCGCGCGCGGCGCTGACGCGGATCGCGCGCAACGAGCATCGCCATGTCACCCTGAAGCAGGGCGACACCGTCATCGTCTCGTCGCGCGTCATTCCCGGCAACGAGAACGCCATCCATGCGCTCTACAACGCCTTCTTGGAGCGGGGTGTCGAGCTCATCACCGCCGACGATCATTTCGTGCACGTGTCCGGCCATCCCGCGCGTGAAGAGTTGAAGCAGATGTACCGCTGGGCGCGCCCGCGCATCGCCGTGCCCGTGCACGGCGAACGCCGCCACATACTCGAACACGTGCGCCTGGCGCTGGAGCTGCAGACGCCGGAGGCGATCGCGCCTGCCAATGGTGACATGATCCGTCTTGCGCCCGGGCGCGCGGAAGTGATCGATCAAGTCCCGGCGGGGCGCCTTTACGTGGACGGCGAAAAGCTGGCGCCGGCCGAGGACGAGGCGCTGCGCGACCGGCGGCGGCTGGCGGAGGAGGGCGCGGCCCACATCGCGCTGGTGGTGAACCAGAAAGGCGCCATCGTCGCTGGCCCGAACGCCTCGGTCCGTGGTCTGGTGCTGGCCGATGAGGAAGAGGCCGAGTTTGCTCTGGAACAGCTGGAGCAGGCCGCGGAGACGGCGTTCAACAAGCTCAACCGCAGCGACCGCGACGACGACGATGTGGTGGAAACCAGCCTGGTGCGCGCGGTGCGGCGCGCCAGCGAACGGATATGGAAGAAGCGCCCGCTGGTGGACGTGAGCGTTTTACGGATTTGAACGGGTGGAGACGGGCATGATCGGCAGGCTCAATCACGTCGGCGTCGCGGTGCCTTCGATCGAAGAGGCAAAGCAGACCTACCGCGATCTCTACGGCGTGCCCGAAAGCGCGATCACGCCGACCCGCGAACTGGCCGCGCAGGGGGTGAAGTTCGCGTTCGTCAACGTCGACAACAGCCAGATCGAACTGATTGAACCGCTCGGCGCGGACTCCCCCATCGCCAACTTCCTGACCAAGAACCCCAAGGGCGGCCAGCATCACGTTTGCTTTGAGGTGGCCGACATCTACGCCGCGCGAGACGCCATGCTCGCCAAAGGCGCGATCGTCCTTAACGAACCTCGCATCGGCGCGCACGGGACGCTGATCATTTTTGTGCACCCGAAGAACTCCAACGGCGTGCTGATCGAACTGATGGAGACGCCGAAGCCCGCCGGCGTCCACGCATGAACCCGTTCCTGGGCGTGGCTATTTTCGTGCTGTTGTGGTGGCTGACGTTCTTCACGTTGCTTCCCATCGGCGCACGCAGCCCGCACGAGAGCGACGAGGATGTCGTCGCCGGCGCCGACCGCGGCGCGCCGAAATCGCATCGCTTGGCGCTGAAGGCGGCTTGGGCTGCCGCGATCGCGGCGGTTTTGTGGCTGGGTGTCGCCTGGGCCATTTCGGTCGACCTCTTGAACGTGCGCCCGTAAAAGCCAGGAACGCGAGGGTGCGTTGCCCGAGGCCGCGCGCCAGTCTATCCAACCCCACGCAACCGAGGTTCGAACACGCCAATGCATGCGCTCAAGGTCACGCTCGCCG
>CAZNTI010000212.1:0-4256 GCA_964575885.1 uncultured Terricaulis sp. | reverse complement strand
CCGGCGCTGATCAGCCCGCAGATCGTCATCTGCGTGCCGACAGGGGCCACGCCGGTGGAGCGGCGCACCATTCTGGAAAGCGCTCAGGCCTCCGGCGCGCGCCGCGTCAAGCTGATCGAGGAGCCGGTGGCCGCAGCCCTAGGCGCCGGGCTGCAGATCGACGATCCATCCGGCTGCATGGTTGTCGATATCGGCGGCGGCACCACCGAAATCGCGGTGCTTTCGCTGGGCGGGCTGGTGTGGTCGCGCAGCTTGCGCGAGGCCGGCGACAAGATGGACGAAGCCATCATCCAATACCTGCGCCGCCAGGAGAATTTGATGATCGGCGATTCCACCGCCGAAAGGATCAAGAAAGAGATCGGCACCGCCAAGGCCCCCGATGTCGGCCAGGGCATGTCGATGCCGATCAAGGGCCGCGACAATCTTTCCGGCGTCCCGAAAGAGATCATCGTCAGCGAGGCGATGGTGGCCGACGCGCTCTCCGAACCGGTGACGCGCATTGTCGATGCTGTGCGCCAGGCGTTCGAACAGATGCCCCCGGAACTGGCCGCCGACATTTACGACCATGGCCTGATGCTGACCGGCGGCGGCGCGCTGCTCCGCAATCTCGACACGGTTTTGCAGGAACGTATTTCGATCCGCGTGTCGGTGGCGGACGATCCGCTGCGCTGCGTCGTCCAAGGCTGCGGAATCGCACTCGACACGATAAATTCATCGGAGGCGCGTCGGCTGCTCACCGAAGAAGTCTAAACCTCAGGCGCGCGGACTAGGACAAGGGCGGCGATAGGTGGCCAGGCGCAGAAGTGTCGTGCGGCGCGCGGGCGCGGGCAGGCGGATTACGCCGGGCGTGCTGTTGGCGGTGGCGCTCGGCGTCGGCGCGGTCGCGCTGGTGGTTGCGCAGGCGGGGCGGCTTTCGGGGCCAGGGGAAGCAGCGATGCAGGCCGGCGACGACGGCGCCGCCGCCGCTGGCCGGGTCGCGACGGGGCCGGCGCGCGCCGGTGAAAACCTGTTCGAGCGGATCGGGCGCATGTGGTCCTCGACCGAACGCATCGAGGCGCTGGAGCGCGAGAACCGCGATCTGCAACAATGGCGCGAGCTGGCGCAGCGGCTGGCCGAGCGCAATGCGCGCTACGAAGCGCTGCTGCGCATGCCGGCGAATGCGTTCGGCGAAGGCGCCGACATCGAAAACGCCATCAGCGCGCAGCTGGTGCTCGATTCCGGGGGGCCGTTCACGCGCACCCTGGTCGCCAATGCGGGCGCCGATCATGGCGTGCGCGTCGGCTATATCGTCATCAACGAAAACGGCCTGGTGGGCCGGGTGGTGTCGGTAGGACGGCGCTCGGCGCGGGTGCTGATGCTTGACGATTACAATTCCCGGATTCCGGTTCTGGGCGAAGCTTCGCGCGTGCGCGCGGTGTTGGCCGGGCAGGCGACGCGGCCTCCGGAATTGCTGCTGCATCCCTATCAGCTGCAGTCGCCTCGGCTCGATTACATCGTCGGCGCGCAGCATCTGCGCGAAGGCGAGCGCGTGATCACCTCCGGGGATGGCGGGCTCTATCCGCGCGGCATTCCGGTGGGCGTCGCCCAGCGCCAGGGCGACGGCTGGCGGGTGGCGGTGTCGGCGGCGCAGCGTCCCATCGATTTTGTGCGCATCGTGCCGTTCATCGGCGTCGACCGCCCCGAGGAGACCGAGGTCGCCGGCGAGACGCCGCCGCTGGCCGCGCAATCCTCGGTCGCGGTAATCGGGCGCGAGGTGATGGCGCCGCCGCCGACGGCGCAGCGTCCGGCCCCGCCAGCTTCGCGTCCGCGCCCTGCGCCAACGCCTGCGGCAGCGGCGCCGCAAACCGCGGCCCCGGCCCCGACGCAGCCGACCCCGGACGTCGAAACATCCCCCGCGCCGGCTGCAACCGAGCCGCCGCAATGATCGGCCTGCTCTCGCGCGCGCCCAGCCCAGGCGTGTTGCGCGTGTGGGGACTGGCGCTGGCGGCGGCGAGCGTGGTTCTGCCGGCGCTGCCTTTAGGGCCGCTGTTTGCACAGCCGCCCCTGCCGCTGGCGGTTTTGTGGGCGGCCTATGGATGGGCGGCGGAAGATGAAGGCAGCTGGCGCGCGCCGCTGGCGCTGGCGCTTTTGGGGCTGGTGCACGACCAATTCGCCGGGGGCCCTTACGGGTTGTTCGTCGCGCTTTATCTTTCCGCCTATCTGGTCGGGCGGGTGGCGGCGGTGGCGATGTCGGCGCCTAATCTGGTGTCGCTTTGGGGCGGCTTCATCGTGACGGCGCTGGTCTCGGTTGCGATCGCGTGGGTGATTGCGCCGCTGGCGCTTGGCCGCAACGTGTCGGTGGGCCCGTACGCCGAAGCGGCGATTATCACGGCGCTGTTGTTTCCGCTGGTGCGCCCGCTCTACATGAGCGCGTCGTCGAGCCCGCGGCTTGGAGCGGGAGTGCGGCGATGAAGAAGGGGCAAAAAGTCGGCTCGACGCTGCCCAAGCGCGACGCCAACGTTATTTTCAACCGCCGCGCGGCGCTGATGTCATTCATTGGCGCAGGCGTCATGGGCGCGATCCTGGTGCGTATGGGACAGCTGCAGGCCACCAACCTGATCAGCAACGAATATTCCGCCGCCGCCGATGAGAACCGTTTCGACACCCGCATCATCGCCCCGCCGCGCGGGGTGGTCTACGATCGCTTTGGCACGATCCTGGCGCAGACCAGCAAGGATTATCAGGTCTCGATCCTGCAGAACGAGGTGGACGATCTGGAAGCTGTGCTCGCGCGGGTCGCGGGTATCCTCGGCTACAACAGCGAATGGGCGCGCCGCGCGGCGATCCGCGTGCGCGGGGGCTCGCGTTACGAGCCGCAGCCGGTCGCCGAAGGTCTGACCTGGGCCGAGTTCAACGCCATCAATGTGCGGCTGCCGGAATTGCGCGGCGTCGTCGCCAATTCCGCCGACGTGCGCGCTTATCCCTACGACGTCGTCTACGGCCATCCGATCGGCTACGTGCAGAAGCCGACCCAGCGCGACGTGGATGCGGCGCTGGCCGAGCAGAACGAAAGCCGCGCCGTCTATCTGCGCAATCCTCACGTGCGCGTCGGCAAGGCGGGCCTTGAGGCCAGCATGGAGTCGGTGCTGCACGGGCGCCCGGGCTATCGCAAGGTGATCGTCAACGCGCGCGGCGTGGAAATGGGCGAGGACGAAAGCGAGCGCCGCGATCCCGAGCGCGGTTCAGGCCTGGTGCTGACCCTCGACCACGATCTGCAGCGCATCGCGATGCAGAATTTCGGCGAGCAATCCGGGGCCGCTGTGGTGATGGACATTCACGACGGCGATCTGCTGGTGATGGCCTCGGCCCCCGGCTTCGATCCCAACCTGTTCGTCAACGGCATCGGCCAACGCGACTTCGACGCCTACAATCTCGATGAAAAAAAGCCGCTCTTCAACAAAGCCGTCACCGGCGTCTATGCGCCGGGCTCCACCTTCAAGATGATTGTCGGCATCGCCGCCAAACAGGCCGGCGTCGAGGACGATTGGGCGGTGGGCTGCTCGGGCGGCTTCTATTACGGCGGGCGCACGTTCCATTGCTGGCGCGCCGGCGGCCACGGCCGCATGAATCTGCACAACGCCATCAAGCATTCCTGCGACGTGTATTTCTATCAGGCCGCGCTGCGGGCGGGGCCTGAACGCATCGCTGCGGTCTCGCGCCAGTTCGGGCTGGGCGAGGCGTTCGACGTCAGCGTGCCGAACGTGCGCGCCGGTCTCATTCCCGATCCGGTGTGGTGGCGCGAGAACCGCAACGAGGGTTGGACCGGGGGCCTCACCGTCAATTACGGCATCGGCCAGGGCGCGATGGGCGTGACGCCGCTGCAGCTGGCGGTGATGGCCGCGCGCATGGGCAATAACGGCTATGCGGTGCTGCCTCGGCTGGTGCGCGAGGGGCCCGGCGTGGCCGCGGCCGCGCGGCCTCCGCACATGGCCGGCATCGAGTCCGAACATCTGGCGCGGGTGCGCGACGGCATGTTCGGCGTCTGCAACGAGGGCGGCGGCACCGCCATGCGCGCCGGCGCGCTGGAATTGGTGCGCCACCCCGACACCGGCGCGGCCACGCCGCTGACGCCGGAAACCCGCGCCTGGGCCCCGGTGCAGATCGCCGGCAAGACCGGCACCGCGCAGGTGCGCGCGCTGGGCGCCAATCGCGGGCGCCATTACTCGACCATCGAATGGCGCTACCGCGACAACGCGCTGTTCTGCTGCTTCGGACCT
>CAZNTI010000211.1:0-4257 GCA_964575885.1 uncultured Terricaulis sp. | reverse complement strand
CGGCTACGGACGCCATCGGCGAGATGGCCGACGCCGCGCCCCTGGAAGCAGCGGAATAGGCTGGCGCAGCTGAATCCAGCCGCTATGGTCCGCCGCCTAAAAAGAGGAAATCAATGCGCAGGCTGTCGTTGTGTCTCGCGGCCCTGGCCTTGAGCGGCTGCGAACGCGGAAATGACAGCCCGACCTCGGCGGGCTGCGCGCTGAGCGCCGCGCGCGAAATTGTCTGGAGCGACGAAAGTGAGCCGGACTCGATCGTGGCGCGAGCTGACGGTCCCACCTGTGCGCAAGCGGTGGTGACGCTGATCCTGCGCGATGCGCAGGGCAATCCGCTGTGGGCGCACGTCTCCACCTATGTCGAGATGAAGCATGGCGGCGCCCCGGCCGAGGGCGCAGGTCAAGTTGACGCAGAGGAGATGAACACTTTTCTTGCGAACTGGGCCGACCTCTCGCAAGCCAACACCGAAGCGTTGCCCGAATGGCGCGCCGACGCCGCCTCGCTAAGCGCCAGCGCCGACACGTTCGCCTATGACACCCCTTTCGAGCGCGACGTGTACGAGTCGCTGCGCACACGCCGCCTGCCGATGCTGTGCTACGCCGCAGCGGTCGAGGCCAGCACCTGTCTCATCATCGACCCGGCAAACGACGCGCCGGCCCGCATCGTGACCTACGGCCCATGAGGCTGCTCATGACGTTTCTGGCATTGGCGGGGGCGTACGCGTGCGCGCCGCGCGCGCAACGCTGCGATCTCAGCCATTCGCGCGAAATCGCCTTCACCGGCAGTGGCGGCGACACGCTGACCGTGCGCGCGATCGGGCCATCGTGCGACAAGGCGGTCGGACTTTACGTCGTGCGCGACGCCGAGGAGCGCCCGATCTGGAGCTGGAGCGCGCCGATGTCGCACGCCTTCGTCGAAGTCTTCGCCGCCGACGAACCAGAGGCCATGGAGAGCTTCCTGGCGCGCTGGGCGGACCCGGTACTGACGACGACGCAGTCGGCCCCGGAATGGAGCGCGCTCGCGCGCGACCAGACCACGCTCGACCAACTCACATACGAGGACATCCGCGCACGCGACCTGCCGATGTTGTGCCACTTTTCCGGCACAGCACGGCAGGTCTGTGCGTTCTGGGAACCAGCGGCTGGAGGCGCCGGGCTGTACTACGAACGCGATGTTGAGGAGAACGAGGAATGATTCGACCCTGCGCGCTTGCGCTGGCGCTGGCCTTGGGCCTGGCCGCGTGCGCACCCCCGGCACAGGATACCGTCGGCGTACAATCTGTGCCGGCGCCAGCCAGCGTTGCGGCGCGCTGCACCGCGCAAGCGTCTCACGATTGGTCGGCGGTGGGCAGCCAATACTACCTGGTCGAAGCCGAAGGCGCGGGCCCCTCATGCGCCGAGGCGACAGCGACGATCCGACTTAAGTCGCGCGACGGGACGGTCTTGTTCGAACAAGCCTACGAGGTCGCCGCCGTGCCGCTTGCATTCAACCCGAACGCGGATCAGACGACGTTCCGCGCCGATCTCGATGCGTGGACCCAGAACGTCGCCGAAACGCCGACCGCGGACTGGCTGCCCGCTTGGCCCTCCGGCGCGGCACGACCGCCTGGCTTTCAGCCCGCCGCGGGCGTTACCCGCGCCCGCTACGAGGCCGCGCGCGGCGCTCAAGGGCCCTTGTTCTGCTACCCCGACGGCAATGAGAGCAACGCCTGTGTGGCGCTGGCCGGCGACAACGCCACCCTCTTGGGCTCGCTGACGCCGGAACGTCTTTGAAATTAGCCATCCCGCTTTGCAGCGGCGTGGGCCTCACCTATGTGTGGAGGCTCCGGCGGCTGGCGCCGGCTTTCAAGAAAGGAGGTGATCCATGTCTCATTGTCACTCGTTAGGGGCATTGTCGCAGGCTTGGACCACCTCGGGCGAAGGCTCGAACGGGGTCTTTGCCTGAGCGCTGCCCGCTAGGGGACAATGGAAGGGCCGCGCCCGTGGGTGCGGCCCTTCGTGTTTGCAGGCGCTAAGGCGCTCGTGAAAGAAAAAGGCGGGCCCTCGGGCCCGCCTTAAGGTGCTCACCAGCAAAATCCACTCAAGCGACAGGTCGCTCATTTTGGCGCAGCGAAGCGCCATTGGGGCGCGCACCGAACCGCACGCATCGTGCGCACGTGCCATTCTGGGCGAGCCGCAACGCGCGTCTCGCCTCAGAAGCAAGTCGCGGGCCAGCCCGCCCGGCGCCACGCTTGCATCACCGGCCTGGACCTGGAGGCGTTTCGTGAACCTTAAACTTGAGAACCAGCGTCAAGTCATCGTTCACACCGTGGATGTGGAGGCTGACCCCGACGCCCCCCCGGATGCGGTGGTCTGGGAAAGCCGCGTTTACCGTTACGTGCGCACGGACGGGCTTTTCGACCAGAAGAAGCATGTTTACCGCGAGGCCACGATCGTCGTTGTGGCCGACCCCGCCGTTGCGTCCGGCGGCGCCGACGAGACAGTGACGGAATTGGCCCAAGCCCAACTCCACGCCGAAGCCCGCGCGCGCGCCGAAGGCGCACGCAAACTCGAAGTCACTCTGTCAGCGCGGCAAACGGCGCTGCTTCAGCGTGTACGCGCCCAAGGCGGCTATCCCAATTTCAAAGCGACCTTGATTGCGGGCCTCGATGCGCTCGACAAGGGCGTCACGCTCAACAACGAGGCGCTGCTGGGGCTGCTCGCCAAACGCTTGCGCGGCGCGCGCACCGACGCCGCCTGAACCCAGGGCTAACGCAACAGGATCACGGTGGCGAGGCCGAGGAAGGCCAGAAAGCCAACAATGTCGGTGACGAAGGTGACGAACACCGACGACGATACGGCAGGGTCGGCGCCGAAACGCCGCAATGTCAGCGGCACCAGAATGCCTGCAAGGCCGGCGCAGGCGAAATTGATGACTATCGCCAGAGCGATCGCCCCCGCCAGCAGCCCGCTTTGGAACCACAGTGCGACGACGCCCGCCAACACGATGGCGAAGATCGCGCCATTCGACATCGCGGTCAAAGTTTCGCGCAGCACGTAGCGCGCGGCGTTGGACTCGTTCAGGTCGCGCGACGCGATGGCGCGCACGGCGACGGCCAACGCCTGCGTGCCGGCATTGCCGCCCATCGACGCCACGATCGGCATCAGCACCGCGAGCGCCACCAACTCGGTGATCGAGTCCTCGAACACCCGAATGACCGAGGAGGCGATCAGCGCCGTGCACAGATTGACCAGCAGCCATGGCGCACGCGCGCGTACGGAGCGCGAGACGCTGTCGGTTTGCGCGGCTTCACTGACGCCGGCAAGCTTAAGTAAATCCTCTTCGCCCTCTTCGCTGATAATGTCGACGATGTCGTCGACCGTCACCATGCCGGTCAGACGACCGGCCTCGTCCACCACGGGCGCCGAAGCCATGTGATACTTCTGGAAGGTTTGCGCCACCTCTTCCTGATCCATCTCCGGGCGGATGAGGATCAGCGGCCGGCGCATGATCTCCACCAGCGGCGTGTCGCGATGCGATCGGATCAGCTGCGATACCCGCACCGCACCGACCGGATGCATGGCCGCATCCACGACATAAATTTCGAAGAACTCGTCGGGCAGTTCCGCCGCCTCGGCGCGCAGGCGATCGATCACGTCCCCGACGGTTCCGCCTTCAGGGGCTGCAACGTACTCCCGCTGCATTAACCGCCCGGCGGTCTCCTCGTCGAAGGAGAGCGCCTCCTCGACGGCGAGGCGGGTATCCTCGTCGGCGGCGGCGAGCACTTGGCTCAATTGCTTTTCATCGATGTCAGCGGCGACGGCGGCGGCGTCGTCGGTGTCGAGTTCGCCCAGCGCCTGGGCGACGTAGTCCGCCGGCAATTCCGGCAGCACCTCTTCTCGCCGTTCCCAGGAGAGGTCCGCCAGGAACTCCACCGGCAGCTCGCGTCCGATCATGCGGGCGATGGTGCGCGCGGTCTCGAGCGGCACATGCTCGATCACGTCGGCGACAACGGGGCTGCTCAGGCCCATCAGCAACCGGCGCAGCAAGGGGGCGTCGTGATCGCCCGCAGCGCCGATGACACGCACCAGGAAGCCGGGGTTCTCCGAAGGCGCCGAGCCGTGCGTGATATCGTCCGCCATCCGGCCTCGCCCGAAAAATACCAGTCGCCGCTTACATCAGCTCGGGCGCGCGGCGACGCCATATGGCGGCGCAGCCGCCGCCTGAGGGCCAGTCTAGGGCTGGTGCGCTCGAGAGGACTCGAACCTCCACGATGTTACTCG
>CAZNTI010000210.1:0-4276 GCA_964575885.1 uncultured Terricaulis sp. | reverse complement strand
GGGCGTTCGCCACATGGTCGTGTTCGTCAACAAGATGGACGTGTTGGCCGAGGATGAGCGCGACGACATGAAGGCGCTGATCGAACTCGAAACCCGCGCGCTGCTCGAAGCGCAAGGCTATGAGGGCACGCCGTTCGTGTTCGGCAGCGCGTTGAAGGCGCTCGAAGCGGTGGCGCGGGGCGATCTCGGCGATCCCGCCGTCGCGGGCATCGTTGAGCTTGTTAGCGCGCTTGACGCCTCGATCCCCGATCCGGTGCGTGATTTCACCGCGCCATTCCTGATGCCGATCGAAGGCGTGCACACGATCGAAGGCCGCGGCACTGTCGTGTCGGGGCGTGTCGAGCGCGGCGTGCTGAAAGTCGGCGACAAGGTCGAGATTGTCGGCCTCGACAATCAGGGCGCGGAAGTGGTCGTCACCGGCACGCAGGCGTTTCGGAAGGACATTCCGGAAGCGCGTGCGGGCATGAATGTCGGCCTGCTGCTGCGCGGGCTGAAGCGCGATGACGTGGAGCGTGGGCAAGTTCTTTCCGCGCCTGGCGCGATCAAGGCGCACACCAAGGGCCGCGCGCAGATCTTCGTGCTGACCAAGGAAGAAGGCGGCCGACACACACCGTTCGCCAGCGGCTACCAGCCGCAATTCTTCTTCGGCGTTACTGACGTGAGCGGCACCATTGTGCTGGCTGACGAAAGCGGCGTGGTGTCGCCCGGCGACCAAGCGGAGATCGCGTTCACGCTCGGCAAGCCGGTCGGCATCGAGCAGGGCATGCGCTTCGCCATTCGCGAAGGCGGCAAGACTGTCGGCGCGGGTCTGGTGACGGACGTGCTGGCCTAGCTCCAAAACTGCTCCCGCTTCTCGACCGAGAGGCGGGAGCTTCTTTATTAGGCCGCCGCTGGCCGAACCGCTGCGCCTGCGTTAGGAGGCGTTGAAGCCTCGGGAGCGCGCGTGAAAATCATCAGCTTTGTAGTCCTGCTCTCTCTGATCGCGGGCATTGTCGTAGGCGCCTTGATCCGGGCGGAGGCGCCCCAGCTTACCGAAGCGGCCAACATCGTTGAGGCGTTCGGCGGCCTCTGGCTCAACGCGCTGCGGATGACGGTCATTCCTCTGGTGGTGTCGCTGCTGATTACCGGTATCGCCTCGGTGGCGAACGCGGCGCAGGCGGGCGGCTTGGTGCTCCGGGCGGTGCTGTTGTTCACCGGCCTGGTCATTTTCGCGGCCCTTTACGCGGTGGGGGTGACGCAAGGGTTGCTTTCACTTTGGCCCGTCGATCGTGCGGCGGCGGAAGCATTTCTACAGGGCGCCGGCGCCAACGCAGTGACTATCACCGAGCCGCCGAGTTTCGGCTCATGGCTGCTCAGCCTTGCGCCCTCGAACCCGGTTCGCGCGGCTGCGGAGGACCAGGTTCTCCCGTTGGTTGTGTTCTCGGTGTTCTTCGGCTTCGCCGCGACCCGCCTCGAGCCGGCCGCGCGCGACCAGATCGTGAGCTTCTTCCGGGCGGTGTCGGAGGTCATGATCGTGATCGTGCGCTGGGTGCTGCTGGCCGGCCCTGTGGGTGTCTTTGCGCTCTCGCTGGGCGTCGGCTTGCGCGCCGGCTTCGGCGCCGCCGGCACGCTGGTGCAGTACGTCACCATCGTGTCGGCGGCGCTAATCGGCATCACCATCATCGCCTGGCTGCTGGCCGTCACCTGGGGGCGCCAACCGGTCGGGCGCTTTACCGCCGCGGCTGTTCCGGTCTGGGCGATTGCAGCCTCTACGCAATCCTCTCTGGCGTCGCTGCCTGCCATGCTGGAGACCGCGCTCACGCGGCTGAGCCTGCCAGCGTACGTCGCCGATGTAATTCTGCCTCTGGCGGTGGCGGTGTTCCGCTTCACCAGTCCAGTGGGCAACCTCGCGGTCTGCTTTTTCATCGCCCATCTGTACGGGCTCGAGCCGAGTTTGCTGCAGATAGTGGGTGCGGTGATCGTGGCCTATGCAGTCAGCATTGCGGCTGTGGGGCTGCCTGGGCAGGTGTCGTTTGTCGCTTCGATCGCCCCGATCTGCTTGGCGCTGGGCGCGCCAACCGAATTGCTGGGCGTGCTGATCGCGGTCGAGGTTATCCCCGACATCGTGCGCACGCTCGGCAACGTCACCGGCGATCTTGCCGCGACCGCCATTCTGAGCGGACGCAAACGCGACGAAAACGGCTAAGCCGCAGCGCGTCCCGCGTCATTGGCAGGCGCCGCGTTCAACATCGCCGGCACGCGCAGCGTGAACACCGAGCCCTGCCCAAGCGCGCTTTTCACGGTGACGTCGCCGCCCATCATCCGCGCGAGCCGGCGCGTGATCGCAAGTCCGAGGCCGGTGCCGCCGAAGGCGCGGGTGGTGGATGCGTCGGCCTGCACGAAGGGCTGAAACAACCGCGCCTGCGCCTCAGGCGCAATGCCCACCCCGGTGTCGATGACGTCGAACACCAGCCAATCGCCGCCGGCGTGCGTTTCGCGGCGAGCCCGCAACTTGATCTGGCCGTCCTTGGTGAATTTGGCGGCGTTCGACAACAGATTGAGAAGACACTGGCTGAGTTTGAAGCCGTCCGTGCAGGCATCGCCCAGCGGCGTTTCAATTTCGACCGCCACGGCGTTGCGGTTTGCCGCCGCTGTCGGCGCCACGGTTTCCACCGCCTCCGCGATCACCGCCTCGGCTAGCACAGGCTCTGCGGCAAGCTCCATCCGCCCCGCCTCGATCTTGGAAAGGTCAAGCACATCGTTGATGAGCGCCAGCAGCCGGTGCGCGGCGCCGTGGATGCGTCGCAGATCCGCGGTTTCGTCAACGCCATTGCGCTCTTCGGCGAGTTCGATCAGCAACTCGCAATAGCCGATGATTGCGTTGAGCGGTGTGCGCAGCTCATGGCTCATGGTGGCCAGAAACTGCGACTTTGCCGAATTGGCGTCTTCCGCGGCGAGGCGCGCCGCCTCCAGCGCCGCAAACGCCTGCTGCAGCTCGACGTCGCGGCGCTCGATCTCGTCGAGCATGTTGGCGAGCCGGCGGTTGGGGCCGAGTTTGCGGTCGTTGGCGGGCGTGAGCTGAGCGCCGCGCCGGGCGAGGATGATTTCGGCCCGCCCGACCGCAGCCAGCATGGCGCGCCGGCTGCGATAGATGAGCAGGGCGATGACCGAGAGGCCGATCAGGCAGGCGACGCCCAACAGCACCGCCAGGGTCATTTTTTCGAGCGTGCGCTGCTGCAGCTCGGCGCGCATCGCCTCTTCCTGTGCGCGCTGCTCGGCGACGGCGATTTCGTTTTCCATGGTGGCGCGCAATTCGCGTACGCCGTCATTGAATCGCAGCATGACTGAGCTCTGCGCGTTCTGGTGGGCGCTGAGCAGCGCCGCAAACGCCTCTTCGACGCGGCCCTCGGCGCGCAGCACCTCTGGCTCCACCAGGTCGAGCGCATCGTTGAGGCCTGGATCGCCGCGCTCATTGGCCATGCTTCGCAGCGACTCGAGGCTTGCGCGCGCCTCGCTGCCGCGACCCAGCCGGGCGAGAGCGTGCGTGCGCTGCACCAACAGCCGCGACAGGTATTCCGTCGGGGCGCCGGCGCTGGCGCGTCCTTCGTCGGCGCAGCGCAGCGCCGCCTCGTAATTGCCGGCCAGGAATTGAACCCTCGTGCACAGACGATGGGCGAAAAACTGCATGGTTGGGTCGTTGCTGCGCGCCGCCAGAACCCGGTGAATGTCCGACAGACGGATGGCTTCCTCGGAGGCGCCGGCCTGCGCAAACATGGTGGCGACGTTGTTGATGATGACGACGCCGTCGATCGGGCGACCCGAAGCGGTGTCGAGTTCGACCGTGCGCTCTAGGTGTGAGAGGGCGGTCGGATAGTCTCCGATCCGTACGGCGTTGTAAGCCAGGGCGTCGTGGATGCCCGACCGCAGCGGGCGTGTGGCCGGCGTGTCAGGTAGGTTGAGCAGGCCGGCGCGCGCGGCTTCCAGGGAGTTTGCGAAGAGGCCAAGATCGGTCAGGACGTAGGCGAGCAGGCGATAGCCCGCGGCGCGCACGAAGGGATCTTCGGTCTCCTCCAGCGCCTCGCCCAATGCGCGGCGCGCGGCGACGTAGTTGCCCTCAAGCGCCGGCGAATAGGCGCGCAACAGCCCGGCCATGGCGAGAAAGCGGCGATTGGACTGTGCGGCGGCTTCGCGTGCGAATGTTTCCAGCGCGCCTTGGGCTGCCTGCGCGTCGGAGGCGACGAATTCCTCGCTGGAGAGTTCAAATATCAACAGCAGCCCGGCTTAGCCGCGCTCACGC
>CAZNTI010000209.1:0-4282 GCA_964575885.1 uncultured Terricaulis sp. | reverse complement strand
CACGAGGTCGTTGTCGATGCCGATTTCGCCGAATTCGTTGACGATGACGGCGTACTTCCGGCCGTGAGGCTCGGTGAGGATGCGGTTCAAAAGCGTGGTTTTGCCCGCGCCGAGGAAGCCAGTGAGCACGGTGACGGGAACGGGTTCGGACATAAGGTCTAGATAGCTATTTCAGGCGGGCGCGCCAGCGGCTAGTGTCGTAGCCAGATAAGGCGGGGAGGCGGGGCCATGAACGCGATGCGCTGGGTGCTGGTGGTGCTGGGCGTTTTGGCGGCGCTCGCGATACTGGCCGCGGGCGGGGTCTATTACCTGGTCTCGCGGCTGGACGTACGCGCCGAGGTAGAGCGCGCGGTTGAGAGCGCGACCGGACGCGACCTGACCATCGCCGGCGATGTCGGCGTCGCCTATTGGCCGGTGCTGGGGCTGCGCGCCACCGAGATCACGCTCGCAAACGTCGAGGGCGGGCGCGCTCCGGCCTTCGTCGCCGCCGAAGAAATCGATGTCGGCGTCGAGATCAGGCCGCTCTTGAACCGCCGCGTGGTGGTGCAGCGTTTGGTGCTGCAGAGGCCCCAGATTGCGCTGGAGATCGACGCCGAGGGGACGCCGAACTGGACGATGACGCGCGCGCCGCCGACGGGACCTGCGCCCCCGGCGTCTGGCGAACCCGGCATCGACGTTGCGCAGACGCGATTGCGGGAAGTCCGCATCAGCGATGGTGAGGTCAGCTATTTCGACGCGCGCCGGAGCAGCGGCTGGGTGATCGGCGATGTCGATATGACCACCGCGCTCTCCAACGTCGAGGAGCCGATGCGGGTCGAGGGCTCGCTGCGCTACAGCGACCGCCCCGTCAACGTCGAAGTGGAGATCGCGCGCCCCGGCGCCATCGCGCGCGGTGAGCCGAGCGACCTCGTGCTGAGCGTCGAGAGCGAGCTTATCAACGTCACCTTCGAGGGGAGCACCACTGCCGCCTCCGGTGAGATGTCCGGCCTGGTGAGCGCATCGGGCCCCTCGCTGCGCCAGCTCGCCGCTTGGACCGGCGCGCCCCTGCAGGGTGGCGTCGGCCTGGAGGCGTTCAGCGTTTCGGGGCGCATCAGCGTGGGCCAGGGGCGCTATGAATTCGCCAATGCCGCCTTCGGCGTCGACCGCATACAAGGCCGGGGCGACTTCGTGCTCTCGCAGCTGCGCGGCAAGCCCTATCTGAGCGGGCGGTTGGAATTGTTCGATTTCGACTTGAACCCGTACCTCTCGGGGCAGGCGCCGCCGCCGGCGCTGGAATCGGTGGCCGTAAGTGCTGCCTCCGACGCCTCGTCATCGCCAACCGCGGAGATCGCTGCGGTGGAGGCGCCGCCGCGCGCGCTCGATGTTCAGGCCGCGCCCAGCGAAGCGCCCGTCGATTTCAGCGGCTTGAAAATCTTCAACGCCGATCTCGAATTGGTGACCCGCGCGGTGCTGGTGCAGCACATGCGCATCGACCGCGCACGCCTCAACATGGTGCTGAACGACGGCTATCTCGCCGCCTCGCTGCATACTTTGGCGCTTTACGGCGGCTCTGGCAGCGGCCGGCTTGAGATCGATGCGCGCGAACCCGAGACCCGATTAGTGCAGGACATGGAGTTCAACAATCTCGACGCGCGCAGCTTCCTTACCGACGCCATCAACTTCAGTAACATAGAAGGGCGGGCCGAACTCAGCCTCAGCCTGCGCACGCAAGGGCGCACGCAGAGCGAACTGATCGCCCGTGCCGATGGGCGCACCCATCTCGAAGTGGTGTCGGGGACGTTGCACGGGGTCGACCTCGGCGGCGTCTCGCGCACCATCCGCAACGCCTTGCGCGGCGAGTTGATCGCGCCGCAAGCGCGTACGCCGTTCGATGGTTTTTCGGCGACATTCACCATCGGCAATGGCGCGCTGGCCAGCGATAACGTTTCGTTCAACACGCCTGATTTGCGCATCCCGGGGCTTGCGGTGATCGACCTGCCGGGGCGTCGGCTCGATGTGCGCCTGGCCCCGCGCGCCCAGCGCGGCGGCATCGTGTTCCCGTTCTCGGTACGCGGGCCCTGGAACAACCTGGCGTACAATCACGACATCGGCGACCGCGCCCAGCGCGAGGTCCGCGCGCGCATCGGCGAAGTACGGTCGGCGGCGCGGACTTAAGGCGGGGCGCGAGGGGTGAGGTAAGTGGCGCCTGGGGCCGGAATCTTGGCTGCTAGGTTCGGTCGGAAATTGCCTTCTACTTCAACGCATTTCTGTTGATGCCAACAGGCGCCAACACCCAACAGAAATACCAACACCGCCCGATTCCCACCGGGTTCGGCGCCTCATTGTGCATAGTAGCGGGGCAGCGCGCGGCGTCAAAGTCCGCCTTTGGCCCGAAGCGGACATATTACTCGCCGTGCAGATCGAGATAGAAGCGCACAAACTCGTCAATGGAGTCGAAGGCTGTTGCGTAGAACTGGTCGCGATTGGCGAGGCAATCGTAGATTATGCGAGGGGTCGGCGGTCGAAGATCAACACAGATCGGCGCGTCCGCCATATCCGTGAAGCCAATCAAATAGCCCGCCGTCGGATCGAAGTCGCCCGGCGGGTAAGCTGCGCTAGGCTTGCCCAATAAACCCACGTTTCGCGGCTTCCGAACCGCTGCGTTTTCATCCTTCGCCCAATCAGGCGCACAAAATTCCACGAACGGCAAACGCCCGCCTTCGCATTCGGGGTGGGCCGGAAAACGCCGAAGCCAAGTCTCGTCCGTCCTTTTCCCGCGCCAATCCTCGCGCTGCATCAGCGCCGCTAGCGAAGGTTCGACCTCAAAGCCGTTGAGAACAATGGTCATACCCGCATTTTGCCCGAGATGCGGGTGCATCGAAAGTCCGCTGTCGGCGAAAAGCGGACGAACGCATCCGGCCCGTAGTGGCGGCCAAAAACCCCTTCCAAGTGATCCAACTTTTTCGCGGGAGGCTTCCCCACGGGCCTTGCGTTTCAAGCTTATGCGCGGATTGATACAACTAAGTTCTGTATAACTATGGCTGGATCAAAGGGGGCGGTGGCGCCTGGGGCCGGAATCTTGGCTGCTAGGTTCGGTCGAAAATTGCCTTCTACTTCAACGCATTTCTGTTGATGCCAACAGGCGCCAACTACCAACAGAAATACCAACACCGCCCGATTCCCACCGGGTTCGGTGCCTCATTGTGCATAGTAGCGGGGCAGCGCGCGGCGTCAAAGTCCGCCTTTGGCCCAATTGGGACATCCAACGCGCGGTCTAGGGATGATCCAATCGTGTGCTAGTCGTCGTCGCCATGTCTTCCCTCGGCTCCGCCTTGTTCTTGCTCCGGTAGCGCCGAAGCCTTCGATGCGACATCGAACGGCCCCCACACGTAGGCGAGCGCCGCCACACCTACTGCCGCTCCGAAGATCAAGCCTAACCAGCCGCGCGCACCACCTTCAGAGAACGACTTCGCCCCACCAAAAAGCGTGATGCCAAGGATATCGTACTTGATGATGAGTGTGAATAGAATGACAGCGACGTCATGGGCGATTGCGAGCACCATGATGACTGTGCCTGCTGCTTCATGCGCTTCAAGTAGAGGCGAGTCTTCGCCTTGCCCGATGCCCGCCAAAGCCAATGCGACAGCTATCGGAATAAGCGCAAGAAAGATAAAGCCGCCAATGCGAGCGCCTTGCATGAGTAGCGGCGCAAAGCCTTTGGGGCCTTTTGAAACGTTGGGCAGCTTTAGACGCCAAGCATCCTTCACGTAAGGCCGAACATCACCGAGCAGCCTCCACCCCAGACGCACGAGCACCAACGCCAGCGCGGACGTGCCCGCTATGATATGGAGCAATCCTTCGCCGTCCTCGGGCTTTGGCGCCAACAATGCGATCAGCACTGCGAGCGCGAGGCCCCAATGGAAGACCCGCTTGCTCAACACCCAATTGGCAGCGTTTGTGTTGCTCATTGCCTAGGTGTCCACTTCGCCGATGCCACAGCGCATCCTTCTGAACACCAAGCCGTCGGAGGCGGCGGGGCGTTGATCCGGATCAATAGAAGTGCGTGACGCAGTGTCGCCTTTCGGCGAAAAGCGGACGAACGCATCCGGCCCGTAGTGGCGGCCAAAAGCCCCTTCCAAGTGATCCAACTTTTTCGCGGGAGGCTCCCCCACGGGCCTTACGTTTCAAGCTTATGCGCGGATTGATACAACTACGTTCTGTAGAACTATGGGTTGGATCAAAGGGGGCGATGGTGCCTGGGGCCGGAATCGAACCAGCGACACGCGGATTTTCAATCCGCTGC
>CAZNTI010000208.1:0-4283 GCA_964575885.1 uncultured Terricaulis sp. | reverse complement strand
AGCGGCTGGGGCTCGACCCCCAGCGTTTCTTCGACATCGCCTCGAAGGCCTCCGGCCAATGCTGGTCGCTCACCTCCTATTGTCCGTGGCCGGGGCCGGTGGCGACGGCGCCATCCAACCGCGAATACGAAGGCGGTTTCGCCGCGGCGATGATGCTGAAGGATTTGAAGCTAGCTCAGGACGCGGCCGAAACCGTTCAGGCCTCGACGCCGCTGGGCGGGGCCGCGGAAGCGCTCTACGCCGAGCTGGCGCAGCGCGGGGCGGGAGCAAAGGATTTTTCGATCATGCTGGAGCTGCTGCGCGGGCGCCTCTAGCGGGCGAGCAGCTTTTCCAGGGCGCTCACCAGAGCGGCCGGTGCCAAAGGCTTGGCCAGCACCAGGTCTGCGCCCGCCGCTTCCGCGGTCTTGGTGACGCTGGTCTCGGCGTACCCGGTGATCATCACGATGCGCGCACCAGCGATGCCCGGCTCGCTGCGCACAGCGCTGATAAGCTCCACGCCGTCCATGCCTGGCATTAACTGGTCGACCAGAATGAGATTGGCCGGCTGGGCCCGCAACAGGTCGAGCGCTTGCGCGCCGTCGCCGGCCTCGCGAACGCGCGCGCCCTTCTCCTTCAGCGCCTGCAGCATCATTGCGCGTGACGCATCGTGATCGTCGACGACAAGGACTTCGAGTGAGTCGAAACCAGACATGTGAGCGGCTTACGCTGATCCGCGGCTCAGGCTCAACTTACAAAAAACGAAAAGCAAATGGCCGGAGCTTGCGCTCCGGCCATCGCTTCGGTTCGAAGCTAGCGAGCGCTTAGTAGCGCGCGCGGATGGTGACGCCGTAGGTGCGCGGCGCGTTCGGGTAGATCACCGTCGTGTCCTGCAGCGGCGGCTGGAAGGCGCCGACATAGTAGAGTTCGTCGGTGAGGTTTTGGCCCCACAGATCGATCGACCACCGTTGCGATTCCGGGCCGACCGAAATTCGGCCGTTGAAGATCGCGAACGAGTCGTTGTCGCTGAGCGGGTTGCGCGCCAGCGTCTGGGTCCGATAGCCGCTGTTCCAACGTCCATCGAGATAGAACAGCGCGTGATAGTCGCTTGCAATCGGCATGTCGTAGGCGATGCCGCCGGTCACGGTCCATTCTGCGGCGCCGGCGCCGGCGAGCGGCTGGCCTTCGAAGATGGCGTTCGGATCGTCATCGCCGAGGGCCGCAGTCAGCGGGCTGAAGCGGACTTCGCTGTCGTAATAAGCGTCAGTGTAAACAACAGCCGCGTTGAGCGTGAGGTGATCGATCGGACGCGTGGTCAGTTCGAACTCCGCCCCTTGGCTGATCACTTCCGGCACGTTCTGGGTGATGAAGTTGAAGCCGTTAAAGTTGTTCGACTGGTAGTCGTGGATCTGCTGGAAGAACAGAGCCAAGTTCGCGGTGGTGGTGCCGCCGAGGATCGTCGACTTCACACCCAGCTCGTAGGCGTCGGTGAACTCGGGTTCGAACTCAAGCTGGCTGACGCTGATATCGGCCTGATCGATCGTCGAGGGGCGGATCGCGAAGCCCGAGCGGTCTACGTTGAAACCGCCAGCTTTGTAGCCGCGTGAGTAACCGCCGTAGAACATCACGTCATCGTTGAGGAAGTACGCCAGCGACGCGGTGCCGCTGAACTCATTTTCCTCGCGGGCGCCTTCCCACTGGCCGTTGGCGATCGGATTGATCGCCGGGTTGCAGGCGAGGTTGAGCAAGTCGGCGAGGCCGGCGAGCGACGGGTCCGACGACGCCACCGCCTCGAGGCCGGAAACGGCCCCGGTGCCGAATTCGATCGCTTGCAACGACGTGCAGGAGCTGGAGGTCGACAGCAGATTTGCGCTGAGATCCTTCTCATCCTGATTGTACCGCGCGCCCACTGTCAGGATCATGTTTTCCGAAAGCGCGATCTCGTTGTGGGTGAACACTGAGAGGCTTTGGGTATCGACCGACCACTGGTCCGATTGCTGGCCTTGGCCGATCGCGTTGGGCGTCAGGTACGTCCCGGCGAGCGCGGGGTTGGCCAGCGCGAAGAAGGACGGCACGCCGACACTGAAATTGTAGAACTGGTAAGGCCCGCCTGGCAGCGCCGCACCTTGCGTCACGACGTTCACATAGGCGTTGACGCTGCTGCCGACTTGGATGCGGTCGCGGGTCTCAAGCTGCTCGTCGCCGTAGAACACGCCGACCAGCCAGTCGACCGGCCCGTTTTCACCCTGCAGGCGGAATTCCTGGGTGAAGTTCACGAAGCCGACTTCGAGCCCGTCGCGATAGGCGATGTCGATGAAGTTGAAGTCGACGTCCTGGTCGCGGATGGCTTCCCAATCGCGATAGGCCGAGATCGACGTCAGGGTCAGCGCGCCGATGTTCCAGGTCAGCTCACCGGAAATGCCCCATTCCTCGGTCCCTTCGCCGTACCCGCGCCCTGGGGTCACGGTCATGCCGCGGCCCTCAAGGTCGATCGGCGGGGTGCCGAAGCCGCCGGTGAGCAGCGACACCGCGCCTTGCGTGTCGTTGTACTCAAGCGGCGTGATGCCGCAGCAGACTTCGTCCGACTCAGCGCCATCGACGATGATGCGCAGCGAGGCGTCGGGCGTGATGTCCCAGAGCGCTTGGCCGCGCGCGGTCCAGCGATTGGTGGTGTTGATGTCTTCGCCCGAGATCAAATCGGTGATGTAGCCTTCGCGATCGCGGATCGAGCCATCGACGCGGAATGCCAGGCTGTCGGTCACCGGAATGTTGACGCCGGCGCGGGCGCCATACTCTTCCAACTCTTCGATGCCGTAGAGCGCTTCCAGGTACATGCCCGGCTCGAATTGCGGACCCGCGGTGACGACGCTGATAGCGCCGGCCGAGGTGTTGCGGCCGAACAGCGTGCCTTGCGGGCCGCGCAGCACTTCCACGCGCACCAGCTCTGGGAGGTCAGCCAATGCAGCGCCTGCGCGCGCGCGATACACGCCGTCGATGAAGATGCCGACCGCGCCTTCGAAGCCCGGGTTGTCGGAGCCGGTTCCAATGCCGCGGATCGAAGCCAGCGTGCCGGAGGAGCTCGACTGGCCGGTGCCGATCACCAGCGACGGCGCCACTTGGGTGATATCGCGCAGATCCTGCACGCCGGAGTTTTCGAGCGTTTCGGCGCCGATGGCTGTCACCGCCAGCGGTACGTCCTGGATCGCGGCGGCGCGACCGGTGGCGGTCACGACGATCTCGTCGGACACGTCCTCGTCCTGCGCGAAAGCAGGGTTAAGTGCGCCCATCGCAGCGAGCGAAGCGCCGGTTAGAAAAATTCGTCCCAGAGTGGATTTGCTCATGACCGTCCTCCCAGAACCTCGGGCGGCGTGGTGAGCGCATGCCCGGGCCGACAATCGGCACGCCAAAGCGGCGAGCGGGTGCTCCCCTTAAGCGCCCTGCCTTCAGTTGACCGCATATAGCAGGTTTGGCCCCCCCCTCTGTCAACGTCCGTGCGACGTGGAATTGACGCTGGCGTCAGCATGCGGCGACAGCGCCACACTTACGTTGGGGAACGGGCGCGTTTTCTTTGCACCCGCGAAAGGAAAACTAAGAATCCCGGGGCTTTATTGCGGCGTCGATAATACAGAGCGCCGCTATCGCCAGTGTTAGCCGCCTTGGCTGCATCCATTCGCGCCGACCGCCGGATCCGCCTATATCTTCGCCGATGTCTGACGCTGCGCTCGTCCTTTTCTCCGCCGGACAGGACTCGGCCACCGCCCTGGCGTGGGCGCTATCCCGTTACCGTCGCGTCGAAACCATAGGTTTCTTTTACGGCCAGCGCCACGCGGTCGAGCTCAGTCAGCGGCCGCTGCTGCTGCAGGCGGTCGCCGCCCTGCAGCCCGCTTGGGCGACGCGGCTGGGTCCCGATCGGGTTGTCGACCTTTCGGGTTATGGCGGGCTGGCCGAAAGCGCCCTGACCGCCGACCATCCCATCGAAACCCCTGAAAACGGGCTCCCCAGCACCTTCGTGCCGGGCCGAAACCTGGTGTTTCTCGCCGTGGCCGGCGCTCACGCTTACCTGCGCGGCGTCGATGTCTTGGTTGGGGGCATGTGCGAGACCGACTTCTCAGGCTACCCCGACTGCCGACGGGAGACCATCGATGCGCAGGCGCGCGCACTGGCGCTCGGCCTGGAGCGGTCGATCCGAATCGAGACCCCGCTCATGCACCTGACCAAGGGCCAGACCTGGGCGCTGGCGCATGAGCTCGGCGGCGACGCGCTGGTCGCCGCCATCGTCGAGCATAGCCACACCTGCTACGAGGGCG
>CAZNTI010000207.1:0-4284 GCA_964575885.1 uncultured Terricaulis sp. | reverse complement strand
CTGGTGGGCGCGTGGTTCGGGCTGCGCAACGCCTTCCGCCGCGGCCGCAGCGAGAGCTAAGCCCCGTTCGCGACATGCCAGCACTTGAGAGGACAGCGACCGTGGACTGGACTGAAACGATGCTGGCCGCGCTCTTGGGGCTGATCGAGGGGCTTACCGAGTTCCTGCCAGTCTCCTCCACCGCGCATCTCATTCTGCTTGGGCGCTGGCTTGGATTCGACGATCCCTCCGGCTCGTTCAAGGTGGCGATCCAATTGGGCGCCATCCTGGCGCTTGTCGTGGTCTACGCGCAGAAGATCCTGAGCACGGTTGCGGGGCTGCCCACGCGCGCGGAAGCGAGGCGCTTCGCGCTCTCGGTGTTCGTGGCGTTCCTGCCGGCGGCGTTGCTCGGCGTGCTTCTGAGCGACTGGCTGAGCGCCATCTTTCTGGAGGGCCAGGCCAGCGACGCGGCCGCACGCATTATCGCGACCACGCTGATCGTGGGCGGCGCCATCATGCTGGTCGTGGAGCGCGTGCGCCCCAAGCCTGTCGACCACGCGGCCGATGCACTGCCGCTGTGGAAGAGCCTCGCCATCGGCGGCTTTCAGGCGCTGGCGCTGATCCCGGGCGTGTCGCGTTCGGGCGCGACAATCGTTGGCGCAATGCTGCTGGGCGTCGAGCGCCGCGCGGGGGCTGAGTTTTCCTTCTTCCTGGCTATGCCGACCATGCTGGGCGCGACGGTGTACAAGGTCTGGTCCGATCGTAACGAACTCGACTTCAGCCAGCTGCAAACCATCGGCGTCGGTTTTGTGGCGGCGTTCATCGCCGCTCTCCTGGTGGTGAAGGCGTTCCTGGCCATCGTCAGCCGCTACGGCTTTGCGCCGTTTGCGTATTATCGCATCGCGCTTGGGCTTCTCATCTTCGCGCTCGTGGGTGTCGCAGCGTGAAGACGATCTGGACCATCGGCTATGAGCGCGTTGGCCAGAGCGATTTCATCGCCGCCCTCCAAGACGCAGGGATCAAGACGCTGATCGACATCCGCGACATCGCCAATTCGCGGCGCGCCGGTTTCTCCAAGAACGCGCTGATCGCGGGTCTTGGCGAACGGGGCATCGCCTACCTGCACCTGAAAGCGCTCGGCACGCCCAAGGCCGGCCGCGACGCAGCCCGCCGCGGAGATGTCGAAACCATGCATCGCATTTTCGAGGCCAAGCTTGCCGAGCCCGAGAGCCAACTGGCGCTGGCCGAGACAGCCTCGCTCGCCGCCAAGGGGCGCGTGTGCCTTATGTGCCTCGAACACGACTGGCGCCACTGTCATCGCGCCATCGTCGCCGCACAGCTCAAGCCCCTCGGCCTTGCAGCGCGCCACCTCGCCCCCGAACCGCTTCCACAATCGCAATGACGAGCAGAGACAGCCAGAACACGCCAAACGCGGCGGCGAAGGCGCGCGTGCCGAGCAGGTCGAGGCACGCCGCCGCCACCAGCGGGACCGGCGCGAGCGCGACCGCCGCGAGCAACCAGCGCCGCGGCGCAGCGCCCAGTGCGAGACCGGCGATAGCGACGCCGTGAAGCGAAAGGCCCAGATACTTGAGCCAATGCCACGGCGCGATCGGCAAATGCGCTTCGGCATTGGCGAGATCGGCGGTGAGCTGCAGCTGCTTTGAAGTCTCGACCGCGTCGGCGGCGGCGCCGACGAAGGCGAAGCCGATGGCAGCGAGCGTCCAGCGATTGCGGGCGCCGCCGAGCATGATCGCTGCAGCGGTCAGGAAAACGAAATAGGCTGGAATGAAGCCGAAGAGGTCGCGCGTGTTGATGGCGTTGTGCGCCGCGACGATGCGCGCATCGGGGGGAGCGCCAAACACCGCCGCAATGTCGTCGACGGTCTCGGCGCGCTGAAACTCGCTTACCCGCGTGCTGACCTCGTTGAGGGCAAAGACGCTGCTCACCGCTTCCTGAGCGCTCAGCGAAAGAAACGCGATCAGCGCTGCGAGGCCAAGCACGATGGTGATCAGAGGCACGGTTCGCGCGCTCATGTCGGATTTTGCCGGGTTTGGAACTGGCCGTAGGGGCGGAAGCGCCAAAGATAGCCTGGCGCAATCGCCTCGATGGTCTCCAGCGGCGCCACCCCGAGCTCGTCAATGGTTTCAGCGTTCGGGTCGGCGCCGACGATGTTGTCGCGCTTCAGCATCGCCACCTGACCGCTGGTGATCGGCGGCTCGGCGAACGGCGCCAGCTTGAACACCGCTTCAAAGATTGCGCCCATCGGCCCGGCGATGAAGAACGGAATCGGCAGCAGCGGCACGCGGCGATCGATGTGTCGCAGGATGAACTGCATCAGCTCTTTGAAGCTGTAGACGCCAGGGCCGCCCAATTCATAGACGCGTCCCCGCGCGTCGTGTTTTTCGAGCGCCGCGCAGACGGCGTCGGCGACGTCGCCCACGAAAATAGGCTGAAAGCGCGTCTTGCCGCCCCCGATCAGCGGCAGAAACCCAAGCGGCAGCGCCGACATCGTCTGCGCCATGGCCGCGAAGCGGTTGAAGAACGCATCCTCGGCGCCGAACACCAGCGAGGGCCGAAGGATAGTCGCGCCCGACATTTGCTCCAGCACGGCGCGCTCGCCGCGATACTTGGTGCGCGCATACTTTGCGCCGCCGGGGCTGGCGCCAAGCGCCGAGATGTGCACGAGCCGCCTGACGCCGCGCTTGGCGCACGCCTCGGCGATCGCGCGCGCGCCTTCAACGTGCAGCGCCTCGAAACTCTGTTTGCCGCTCTCGTTGAGCACCGCAACAAGGTTAACCGCCGCGTCGGCGCCATCGAGCGCGCGCTCGACGCTCTCCGGGAAACGGACATTGCCCTGCACCAGCTGCACCTGCCCGACATCGCCGGCGACGCGCAGCTCGTGGCCAAGGTGAGGCCGGCGCATGACCACGCGCACGCGCGCGCCGCGTTTAGCAAGCGCGCGCACCACCTGCTTGCCGATGAACCCGGACCCGCCAAAGACAACGACCAGCTCGCCGCGCATGAATTGCTCCGTCATCCTACGTTCAGGACGCCCGCGCCATGATCGCACAGGCTTTGGATTTAGGCCGATTTGTGACCGCGGTATGGAGTGTCCGGCAGCAATAAGCAACCGTTGCAAACGCCCTCAAGGGCGCGACAGCTTGGCTCACAGAAGCCCGCGGAACCTTATCGCTGCACAGACCTTAAGACCATGATCGCGGAAGGAATGAGAGGACACGAAGATGAAGAAGTTTCTCGCTATCGCCGCCGCGACCGCAGCGCTTGCGATCGCCGCGCCGGCCTCGGCGCAGAGCTGGCAGAACATCAATCAGCGCCAGTACAATCTGGACCAGCGCATCGACGCCGGCGTGCGCAACGGCACGCTCACGCGCAACGAGGCGGCGCGCCTGCGCGCGGATTTTCGCGATCTTGCGCAGCTGGAAGCGCAGTACCGCGCGAGCAACGGGCTCTCGTATGCGGAGCGGCAAGACCTCGACCGCCGCTTCGACGCGCTGAGCGCGCGTATCCGCTCTGAGCGCAATGACGGCCAGGTTCAGGGCGGCATCAACGGCCCGAACGGCGGCTGGCAGAGCATCAACCAGCGCCAGCGCGCACTCGACGCCCGCATCGACGCCGGCCTGCGCGACGGCTCGCTGTCGCGCCGCGAAGCCGACGGTTTGCGGTACGAGTTCCGTGAGATCGCCGCGCTCGAAGCCAGCTATCGCCGCAACGGCTTGAGTAACGCCGAACGCCGCGAGCTCGATCGCCAGTTCGACCGTTTGAGTTATCAGATCGAGGCCGAGCGCCGCGACCGCAACAACCGCTACGGCTAACCCTCCCCCCGCAGCCGTAGCGGGACAGGAGCCGCCGACGCCGAAAGGCGCCGGCGGCTTCGCACATCAAGCGCTCAAGCGCGCCAGTTCCGCCTCGCTCATTTCCTCGTTGGAATAGACGCTCTGGACGTCGTCGAGATCGTCGAGCGTGGTCAGCAGCTTCATCAGCTGCTCGGCCGGTTCGCCTTCGATCGGGATGGCGATGGCGGTGCGCCAAACGAACTTGGCCGAGGCCGGTTCGCCGAATTTTGCGGTGAGCGCCTTGGCGGCGTCCGCGAGCGCGCCCGTCTCGCAGATGACGACGTGCTCCTCGGCTTCGGTTTCGCATTCGTCGCAGCCGGCTTCGATAGCGGCTTCCAGCATCTGGTCCTCGCCGGCGGCGGCGAAGGGGTAGCGGATTTCCCCGACGCGTTTCCAGGCGAACGACACCGAATTGGTTTCGCCCAGATTGCCGCCGTTTTTGGCGAACGCC
>CAZNTI010000206.1:0-4316 GCA_964575885.1 uncultured Terricaulis sp. | reverse complement strand
GGCCGGCGCTGCGTTGCTGTCGCGGGCGGCCGAGCAGCTATCGCTGTCGGCGCGGGCCTATCACCGAACCCTCAAAGTCGCGCGTACGATCGCCGATCTCGATGGCGGCGAGGGCCTGCGGCGCGTGCACATAGCCGAGGCGCTGAGCCTCAAGCGGCAATGGGCGGGCGCCGATCAGGGCGCCTTTGCCAGAGTTTCTTAACCTCCCGCGGGCTTGATCGGCGGGCCATGGCCCAGCCCGCTCCAGCGCAGGCCTTCGACGCCTTCGACACGCTGCCCGATCCGGTCGCGATCCTCGCATCCGACGGCGTGCTGTTGCGCGCCAACCCGGCGTTTCGCGCCGCGTTTCGCCATTGGATCGGTCCGGGTCGACCGCCCTGGGGGCGAATGAACCCGCCCGACTATACCGACGGTGAACGCCGCTTCGATGCGCCGGCGCCGGACGGACGCCGCTTCGAATGGTTCGAGCGCGTGCTGGCCGATGGCGCCCGCCTAGTTGCGGCGCGCGACATCAGCCGCCACGTGCGCGCCGCCGAAGACGCCATGCGCGCCAAGACCACACTGTTTGCGACGCTGACGCATGAACTGCGCACGCCGCTCAACGGCATCCTCGGCATGGCGGGGCTGCTGGAGCTGGAGCAGCTTGAGCCGAACGCGCGCACCTACGTGGCCGCGATCCGCCAGTCCGGGGAGATGCTGCTCGAACTGATCACCGATATTCTCGACTATTCGCGCATCGAGGCGGGGCGCATCGCGATCGAGGCGGCGCCGTTCGATCCTGAGGCGGCGATGCAAGATGTTGCCGAACTTCTGAGCCCGCGCGCGCGCGACAAAGGCCTGGAGATCACTGTGACAGTGCGGCCCGGAACGCCGTTGCGCGTGATCGGCGACGATGGCCGGGTTCGCCAGATCCTGTTCAACTTGGCTGGCAACGCGGTGAAGTTCACCGAATCCGGCGGCGTTGCGCTTGATCTCAGTCCGCGCCCATCAGGACGCTTGCGTTTCAGCGTCCGCGACACCGGTCCTGGCGTCGCGCCGGAAAAACAGACGCTCATCTTCGAAGAGTTCGCGCAGGCCGACGCCAGCGTGTCGCGTCGCCATGGCGGGGCGGGCCTCGGTCTGGCCATCGTCAAGCGGCTGGCGCACGCCATGGGCGGCGAAGTGGGCTTGGTCAGCCGTCCGGGCTTCGGCGCGAGCTTTTGGGTCGAGCTGCCGTTGCCAGCGTGCGAGGGCGGGGAGGCCTTGCCAAGTCTACGCGGCGCACGCGTTGCGGTAGCGAGCGCGTCGCACGTGCTCCTGCAGGCCTTGCGCGCCGCGGTGGGTTCGCTCGGCGGACAGATCGTCGAGGCGGACGCCTCTCCCGATGTGCTGCTGCTGGATTGGGCCGACGGCTTGACGCCAGGCGCCTTGACCGAGAGCGCCGGTGTCGTCATCGCGCTCATCCCTCAGGAGCGGCGGGAGTGGATTGCGCAGTGCCGCGCCGCCGGTATTGAAAACTACACGCTGAAGCCGGTCCGGCGCCGATCGCTCGCACACCGGATCAACATGACTGCAGCTGGAAGCCCGGCGGTCGAGGATCAGAGCGCGTCTGCGCCTTCGCTTGATGCTCTGCAGGGGTTGCGGGTGCTGCTCGCCGAAGACAATCCCATCAACGCGCTGCTGGCGCAGACGCTGCTGACGCGCGCCGGTTGTCTGGTGACGCTGGCGTCGGATGGTGAGCAAACCGTGGCGGCGGCGGCGGCCGAGCGCTTCGATCTCATCTTGCTCGACATCCGCATGCCGCGGCTCGACGGCTTCGAGGCCGCGCAGCGCATCCGCGCCGGCGGCGGGCCAAACGCCGCGACGCCGATGGTGGCGCTGACCGCCGATTCCGGTGAAGGCGAACGCGCGCGCGCCGCGCTTGCGGGGATGGACGATTTTATCGCCAAGCCGATCGACGCGGTGCGCCTGCTTGCTGTCGCCGAGCGCTTTACCGGCCGCTCAAACCCCGCCAGTGTCTGACGCGCGGGGAGGAGAGCAGCAATGACCGAGGGTGCAGCCGCCGGCGCCGCCGAACCGAAACCGTCCGCCAAGACCGGGTGGCGCGAGGTGCTCTCGGCACTCCGGCGGCCCAAGGTGTTGCTCACCCTTACGCTCGGCTTCGGTTCGGGCCTGCCCTTCCTGCTGACCGGCGCAACCTTCGGCCTCTGGCTGCGCGAGCATGACATTTCGCTGGCCGCGATCGGATTCCTGTCCTGGGTCGGGCTCGCATACTCGTTCAAGTTTCTTTGGGCGCCGGTGATCGACAAGATCGATGCGCCTTTGCTGGGCTTTCTCGGGCGGCGGCGCAGCTGGATGGCGCTGTCGCAAATCGTGGTGGGCGCGGCGCTGATCGCGATGGCGCTGATCGGTCCCGGAGGCGGGCTCACCTGGCTCGGCGTTGCAGCCCTGGTGGTCGCGTTCGCGTCGGCGACGCAGGATATCGTCGTCGATGCTTGGCGCATCGAGTCCGCCGACGACACCGAAGAACTCGCGCTCGTCACCTCCGCGTTTCAACTCGGCTATCGTTTCGCGATCCTCGCCGCGAATGCGCTGATCCTGTTCGTCGCCAACGGCATCGGCTGGGACGGCGCCTATGCGCTCTACGGTGCGGCGATGAGCATCGCCGTACTCGCGACCTTGCTCGCGCGCGAACCATTGTCGCGCACACAGTCCGCGTCACCCGCGATCTGGACGCCGCGCGGATTGTTCGACGCCATCGTCGGTCCGTTCACGGCGTTTCTGAAAACCCACGGCGCGCTTGCCATCCTCATGCTGGCGGCGATCAGCCTTTATCGGCTGCCAGATTTTGTGATGGGACCCATGGTTGGTCCGTTCTATGTCGACGTTGGCATCCCGCGCGAAACCATCGGCTCGGTGCGTCTCACGTTTGGTCTGGCGGGAACCTTGATCGGCATCGCTGCGGCCGGCGTGTCGGCGCTTCGCCTGGGGTTTGGGACCACGTTGCTCGTGGGCGCCATCCTCGGACCGGGCTCCAACATCGCCTACACATTGCTCGCTTGGCAGGGTTACTCGATCCCATTGTTCTCGGGGGTGTTGTTTACCGAGAATTTCAGTGAAGGGTTCGCGGGCGCGGCGCTTGTGGCTTACATGTCGAGCCTCACCAGCATCGGTTACACGGCGACGCAATACGCGCTGCTGAGTTCGTTCTACGCCATTCTGGGCAAGGTGCTGAAGGGCTTCTCTGGCCAGGCCGTTGAGGCGCTGCAAGCGGCTGCCGGCGGCAACGTCATGCAAGGATATGCGTGGTTCTTCCTGGGCACGGCGCTGGTCGGCATTCCGGCGCTGGTGCTGTGCTTCGTCCTGAATCGCGCCACCAGTCGACGTCGCCTCGCCGCCGCGGCAGCCGAGCAGGCGCCGGCTTAGGGCCAAGCTAGCCGCCGGCGGCTTCCTTCTGCGCGGCCGCCTGAAACGCCGCCAAAGTGGCGAACATGACGATGTCCGACACCGCCCCGCCGAGCGGCGCGATCTGGATGGGTTTGGCGAGCCCGGTCAGCACCGGCCCGATCACGGTGGCGCCGCCGGCGGCCGCCAGCAGGCTGGTGGAGATCGAAGCCGAATGCAGCGCTGGCATCACCAGCACATTGGCCGGCTCTGAGAGCCGCGAGAACGGATAGAGCTCGCGCATGTTTGGCGTGAGCGCGACATCGACGTTCATCTCGCCCTCGTACTCGAAATCGAGCTCCTCGCGCCGATTCAGGATCGACACCGCCTCCTGAATCTTTTCGGAGCGCTCCATGCGCGGATTGCCGAAGGTCGAGTGCGAGACCAGCGCTACCCGCGGCGTCGCGCCGAACTGGCGCGCCATCGCCGCGGCCTGCAGCGTAATTTGCGCCAGCTCCTGGGCTCCAGGGAATTCGCTCACAGCGGTGTCGCTGACGAACAGCGTGCGCCCGCGCGACAACACAATCGACATGCCGATCACGCGCTCGCCCCGCGCCGGATCGACCACCTTGAGCACGTCATCGAGCGCGGTTGCGTAGTTGCGCGTGATGCCGGTGACCATGCCGTCGGCGTGCCCCAGCGCCACCATGCACGCGCCGAATACATTGCGGTCCTGGTTCACCAGCCGTTGGGTATCGCGGTAGAGCAGGCCGAACCTTTGTTGGCGTCTGTAGAGATAATCGGCGTAGAGCGCGTTGTTTTCTGAGAGGCGCGCATTGACGATGCGCAGGCCGGCGCTCTCCGGAACGCCGACCGCGGCCATGTTGGCGCGTACGGTGCAGGCCCGGCGTCTCAACGGCAAAGCGCCATTGATAGTCAGTAGCAGGGCCCCG
>CAZNTI010000205.1:0-4408 GCA_964575885.1 uncultured Terricaulis sp. | reverse complement strand
CGACTTGAAGCGCGCCGCTGGCGTTAACGCCGGCGAAGCTTTGCGTGAGCCCATAGCGGGCGTTTTACACCATTATGCTCATTAAGACTATAAGGATGCGCGTCTAGGGTTGATCGTTGGTGTCGAGGTCGATGCGGTCGTCATAGCCCTTGCGCGCCGAGTAGAACACCAGCGCCATCAGGCCCCCGCCGAGCGCCAGCGAGATGACGGTCCCCAGGATCAGCGCAATCCAGCCATGCACGCTCATGGCGGAGGCGTCCCAGTCCGAAACCACCCCGAACATCGTCAACGTGAGCAGCGAGATCAGCGCAACCGCCAGCAGGATCGTCTTCATGCCGCTAGATATGGCGCTGGCGCCGTCGCCCCGCCACTGCGGCGATTACGGGCAGAAGCTCGGCTTCACCACCGCTTGCGCGGCGGTGCGCTGGCGCCATTGGCCGTCCTCGCCGCGGTAGCGCTCGCCCACCGCGATGCGGCCTTCGAACACTTCGCAAGCGACCGCAGCAGCCATTTCGTTCACCGAGACGCCGCGTTCGGTCGCTCGGCGGGTATAGAGCGAGCGGCGCTGAATGTTGATCTGATCGACGCGTCCGCGCAGGTCGGCGGAAATCTGCGCGCCGGGCGCGAAGCCCAAATAGCCGTCGGCCTGCTCTCCGATAAGCCCGCTGGAACGCGCCTGCGCTATGACGGCGTCTTGTGCGGCGGCCGGAACGGCGAGCGCGAGCGACGCCAGCAGTGTTGCTGCAACAAGTTGGCGCATCATGGGTTTTGGCCTCCAAACAGTGCGGCGTTGTCGTCGAGCAATTCTTCAGCGTCGCGCTCCAGGCGGACGATGACTTCCTGGCGGATGTTGACGTTAAGGTTGATCTCGATGGGCCGGTCCGGGGCCTGGATCTGCACGGGGATGCAGCCGGCGACGGCGGCCGCCGCGCCAAGTCCGGAGAGGAGTACTGCCCGCATGCCTGGAACCTCCGCGATCACGCGTTGTCTAACGCAGCCGTTATGAATGCGCACTGAAGCAAGGCTTTATCTTGGCGCATCGGGGCTTGGGTCAACCGCCGTGGGCGAGGGGTTGCGCGCCTGGTCGAGCATAGAGGCCGGATCGGTGATGGTGGCGACGGATTGCGCCAGCCGCTGGAAGGGGGCGGTGACCGTGACGTTGAACGCGAACGGCACCCCGCGCACCGTGATGTCGCCGACGCCGGGGATGGGTGCGATGTCGCCCAACTCGACATCGCCGCCGGTGTTGCGGCCGCTGAACTGGATCGCGGTGACCACGTCGCCCGAAATGTCGCCGTCGAGGGTGAGCGCGAGTTCGTCATAGGCGAAGCTGCGCAGCGCGTCGAAGGCGATGCGGGCGGGGCCGGTGGCGTCGCCGCCGGCGGGCCCGGTGTAGGCGATGGTGCCCCCGCCCGGTCGCGCCCGCAGCACGCCGTTCTCGATGAAGGCGGTGCGGCGCGTGAGCCGGATCGGAAATGCGCCCTCCACACGCCCGGTCGCGGTCAAGTCGGGGACGTTGAGATTGGCGACGAGGGCGGCCGCATCGACATCGCTCAGCGTCAGTTCAATCAGCGTTTCATCCTGTCCGAGCCTCACCGTAGCCGGCGCCATCGCCAGCGTGCCCGCGGCGAAGTCGAACTCTGCGTGCTCGATGGCGATGCGCTGATCGGTCAGCAACTGAAAGCGCACGCGCCCGTTGCGGACCGGGATACCCGGATTGACAAGCGCCACGCTGACGAATTGTCCGGGCGGGGTGGTGAGTTGGAACATGTCGTTGAACGCGATCTCGCCCCGCACGTCGTTGACGATCGGAATCGTCGAGGTCGCGAACGATACGCCGTCAAGGCGCACACGCCCCGTCGCTGCGATGGTTGCGCCGTCCCAGGTCACCGCCGCCGAGGCGCTGACCGGCCCCTGCACCTGCTCGATCAAGCCGCGCGTCTGTTCGCTGATCTCGAACGGCTGCAAGGATTCGCCGAAGACGATCCGATCGGCGTTGATGTCGGCGCGCCCGACGCCGTCGCGAAGTTGGTGCGCGGCGGTGAACAGGGCGAGCTGACGGCGGCCATCCTCCAACACAATGGCCCCGTCGGCGGTGACGCGGCCGTCGCGCAGCTCGCCTTCGACGCTCAGCAGTCGCAGCGGATTGAACAGCCGCCGCTCGTCCTGGCTTTGCGGCTCAGTGGCGGTGAGCAGCGCTTCGCCGGTGGTGACGCGGATCACCGGCGCCCCGTCTTCGGGCGCGGCTTCCCAAACGCCTTCAATGGTGGTGACAACGCCGGGCAACGCCGGATCGTTCAGCACGCCGCGCTCGAACGCGCCCTCGACACGCCAGCCGTCGGCAATGATGGCGTTGGCGGTGACGCGCTGCAGCGTCACCGCCAGCGTGCGCTCTTCGTCCATGTCGACGGCGAGGCGCGGCCGCTGCGCCTCCAAAGAAAGCGCCAGCGCCTCGGCGCTGCCGCTGAAGCGGCCGATGATGTTCTCGCCGCTTACGCGCGCAGGCTGCGCCTGCGGGCCGGCCATGCGCCCGTTTAGAGCCAGGCGCTGAATGCTGAAGCCGCCCGACAGCGCGCCACTGGCGTTTGCGGCGATCAGCGCTCCGTTCAGCGGGCAAAGCGCAAACGCGCCGTCGGCAAACGCCAAGCCGGCCGCTTCCAGCGTGGCGATGCGCATCTGCAGGCAGCCGTTGTTGCTGGTCACGCGCCAGCCGTCGCGCCACGCGATGCTGAGATCGAGCGCCGCCTGCAGCGCACGCACCTCGCCGTCGCCCAGGGGACCGGTAACCGTAAGCGGGCCCTGCAGATCGACGCGCCCGCCTTCATTTGACGACGTGAGAGTGACCCCGAGGTCGCGCGCGGAGATGGTTGCACCGTCGCTGCGCCAGTCCGAGAGCGTCAGCGTGCCGTCGGCTTCCAGCGGGGTCGAGGGCGACCAGCTCAGCGTGTCCAGGAGCAGCGAGGCCTCCGGCGCGCCTCCGCCTGCAAGCTCCAGGGCGACGCTCCCGTGCAGCGTGGCGTCGGCGAGCTGCAAGACCAGCCCGGGCGCGTCCTGCCGCAGCGGCGCGAGCCGCAAATTGGCGCCGCTGGCGGCGCGTGCGGCAGCGGGCGCCCCAAGCAGCATGCGCAAGCCGCGCCCATCGTGATCGATGAGCAGCGGCGCGGTGACATCGAAACTGTCGGCGGCGGCGGCGAGCGCGCGTCTGGCCTGCGCGAATTGCGGCCCGACCGGCGCACCGGCCAAGTCGGGTAGAGCGCTGTTGAGCGCGCGCCGGGCTTCAGCGGTGAGACGCGCGCGCGACAAGTTCACCAGCGCGCGCCCGCGCACGGAGGCGAGCCCATCGCTTGCAAAGCGCAGTTCGCCGTCGGCGCTGGGTCGCTGCGCGATCACCGCTTCGCTGCTGAACCCCGCAGCGTCCAGTCGCCAGCGCGCCTCGCCTGCGCCGGCGTTTGCGTCGACACCCACCGTCAAGCGCGGTTGGCTGAGTACGGTGTTGCCGGCGGCGAAGCGTTCGCCGCCAAGGCGCGCCTCGCCGCGCCAGGCGGCGGGCGCAAGCGATTCATCGCCCGCCGTACCTGACGCCTGCGCCTGGCCCTCAAGTTCTGCGAGCGCGAGTTCGGCGTTCTCGATGCCTGCAGCGCGCCAGCCCGCCTCAAGCCGGTAGCGCGAGAGATCGAGCGGGGCCTCGCCCTGCGCCCGCAACCCCGCATCGCTGACGCGCGCGCCGTTCCAATTCAAACCCGCGACCGTGGCGTTCAACGCGAAACGCAGCTGGTCAGGACCAGCCGTGAAAGCCAGCTCCGCAGCCGCACGGTCGATGGCGTATGCGCCGTTGCTTTGGCTGGTTTCGCGCAAGGTGGCGCGCCCGGCGAAATCCTGACCGATGCGGCCGTCGGCGGCGATGGCCACCGCAAGAGCGCCGAAAGGCGCCTCGATGAGGGCCTCGCCGTCTTCTATCTGCAGCTCGATCTCCGGTAGCGACGGGCGCCGGGTGCGGCCGCTGCTGGCCGCGCCGATACGGTCGAGCGCGCCGGCCGAAACCTGGCCGTCTTGTTCCACCTGAAGACGGACCCGCGGCGCGACCAGCCGCACGCTGCGCAGCTGCGGAACGAAGCCGCGCCAGGTCCAGGTCGCTTCTACGGCGTCCGCCGCAGCGTCCGGGCGGCTCTGGGCGCCGAACGTGACCTCGGACAGGGTGAGGCTGCCGAAATCGAGGCGCACGATCTCGAAGTCGGCCTCGGCGCCGCGCTCGGCGAGGGCCGCGCCGATGATGAACTCGGCCAGCGGAAAGCGCACAAACCAAAGCCCCATCGCCAGCAGGGTGGTGCTGACGCCCAAGGCGGCCAACGCCGTCGCCCAGCCGATCAGCAGCCGCCCAGGGGCGGGCGGCCCGCCGGAACCCGCTTCC
>CAZNTI010000204.1:0-4410 GCA_964575885.1 uncultured Terricaulis sp. | reverse complement strand
CGGCTGCTTCCTTCCGGACCTGACCGGGTTGGCGGGGCGGCCGTCCGCCGCCTGCCTGCGGCCTTCATATCGCAGTCGCACAACGCGTGCGCAACCGGTCGGTGCGGCATTTTCGTTGTCCGGCTGTGGAAGTTGGGCTAGCGCTTCAGACGGCGATTACGCCACGGGGGAAGTTCATCATGGATCCATCCGCTTTGTTAGCCGGCGGCGCCGTTGGCTTGATCGTTGGCCTGGTTATCCTGGCCATAGTCCTCGTTATCTACGCGTTGCTGGTCATGGTCGGCACGCGCGTCGTCATGGGTTCGGCCGCCAAATTCGGCAGCGCCTTCCTGGCGGTGCTCGCGCACACGGTGCTGGGCTTTGTTGTAGGCTTGGTGATCGGCGCTGTGATCGGCATGGCCGCACCGACCATGCTGGCGTTGGCGCAAGTGATTTCCCTCGTCGTCAGCGCGCTACTTGCGGCATGGCTCTATTCCATGATCGTGCGCACCGGCGACGACCGCAAACCCAGCTTCGTGCAGGGTCTGCTGATCTATCTCGTGCAGCTTGCGATCACCATCGCCATCGCCATCGTCGTGGTGCTGATCGCGGTGTTTGTATTCCAGGTGCAGATCCCGACCACGGGCTTCTGACGGCTTAGCGCCGCAGCAGGTCTAGGCCTGCTGCGGCAAAGCCCGCGCCAAAGAGCATGCCGGCGACCGCAAAGCCGTGCTCCGGCAGCGGCGACGGCAGCCATGCCATCACGCCAGCGGCGACCGCTGAGGCGAACCACAAAACGGGCGGCGAAAGCGGCCGCTCGCCCGCGCGCAGCCAGGCCAGCGAAAGCCCGATCAGCGCGATCACCAGCACCGCCGCCCCTTGTTCATAGGTGGAAAAGCCATACGGATCGGAGTCCGGTCCGCCGATGAACGAGAGCGCGGCGATCGCCGCCGCAAAGCTCGCCAGCCCCAAGAGCGCCAGCTTTTCGGCCCGGATCAGATAAACGCCGATCAGTCCCAGCGTTAGCAGCACATCGATGCAGTCCCAGAGCGCCTGCTGCGCGACATCGTTGAGCGGCAGCGGCAGCGCCGAGGCGATGCGCAGCAGCCCGCCCGCAAGGGCGGCGAAGCCGGCAAGGCGAAACAGGACGGGGGCGTTCATAAGCATGCGAATAGGGCCGCAACCGCGCAGAGGGCAACCCTGGCGCGGCGGCGTGACTGGGGTCACAGCGACAGGGTAAGCGCCCGGTTAGGTTTGCTCATCGAAGCGCTGGCGCTTCGAAACGAGGAGCAAAACCCATGACCCGCACCACTCTCTTCAGCCTGGTTCTCGCCGCCCTGGTGTTCGCGCCGTTCGCCTACGCCACCTTGAACCAAGCCGCCCAGATCGTCGCCTGAACCGACGCCCCCCCAATTTCCGAGAGAGATGATCCGATGACCAAGTTCTACGCCCTGATCGCCGCCTGCGCCGTGTTCGTTCCGTTCGCGATGGCGATCACCACCCAAGCCGCCCAGATCGTCGCGTAAGCTCCCCGCGACTTTGGTGCGGTCCAAGCGAAGGGCCCGGCAGCGACGCCGGGCCCTTTTTCGTTGCCCAGGCGATCTGCGCGCGCCGCGGCTGCGTACTTTTCGGCGTCGGAGATCATCTGCCCATGAAGTTCGTCCCGCTTGGCGCCGCCGCGTTTGCCGCAATCACCCTGATAGGGTGCGCCACACGCCCGCCGATCCCGGTTGAAGCGGCCGAGCAGGCCGCGTTCGTGCTTGAAGAGGACCTGGTCGGCCAGCGGGTGGCGCGCGGCGAGTTCCGCTCGATCACAGGCGCGCGGCGCGGCTTCACCGCCTATCTCAACGGCAGCTGGGACGGGCGCACGCTGACGCTGGTGGAGGATTTCGTGTTCGACGATGGCGAGCGCGACCGCAAGACTTGGCGGCTCGAACGCGTTGCGCCGGGCGAATATGTCGGCACGCGCGAGGATGTCGTGGGCCAGGCGCGCGGCTTTCAGGATGGGCCGGCGTTCCGGCTCGAATACGATGTACGGCTGCCCTCCGCGAACGGCCCGGGCCGCCGCGTGCGCTTCCGCGACGTGCTTGTGGAAACGCCCGATGGCGCGGTGCTCAATCGCGCCAATGTCGGCTATTTCGGGCTGCGTGTCGCGACCGTGACGCTCAGCATCCGCCGCGACGATGGTGCGCAAGCGCCGCAATGATCGACGTTTGCGGGAGCGGCGCATCGGTCTAGGTTCGCGTCATGCTGCTCTTCACCCACCCCGCCATGCTGCGCCATGAGGCGCCGCGCGGTCACGCCGAACATGCCGGGCGCTTGCAGGCGGTGCTCGACGCCCTAGCGCCGCTGCGCCTTAGCGAGCGTGAAGCGCCCCCCGCCGCTGTCGAGGCGATCGCGCGGGTGCATCCGCGCCGCTATCTCGACGCGCTGGAGCCGGCCTTTGCGGAAGCGCAGGAGGCGGCGGTTTGGCTGGATCCTGACACCTATCTTTCCGCCGGTTCTCGCCATGCCGCCTACCTCGCCGCTGGCGCTTGCGTGGCGGCGGTGGATGCGGTGATGGCGGGCGATGACGAGACGGCGTTTTGCGCCGTGCGTCCGCCTGGCCATCACGCCGAACCGCTCGCGCCGATGGGGTTTTGCGTGTTCAACAATGTCGCTATCGCCGCCATGCACGCGCTTGAGGCGCACGGGGTTTCGCGCGTCGCGGTGATCGATTTCGACGTTCACCACGGCAACGGCACCCAGACCATCGCCGAGCGCGATCGGCGCCTCTTCTTCGCCTCGACACACCAATCGCCCTGTTATCCCGGCACCGGGGCCGCGCACGAAACGGGCATCGCGGGCAATGTCGTGAACGCGCCGCTGCCGCCGGGCGCGGGTTCGGCCCCGTGGCGGGCGGCGATGGAGCGCCAGGTTTTGCCGGCGCTCGAGGCGTTTGCCCCGAAACTCATTCTGGTTTCGGCAGGGTTTGACGCCCACAAGGATGATCCACTCGCCCAGATGGCGCTTGAGGACGACGACTTCGCCTGGGCCGGGGCGCGGCTGCGCGAGGCGGCATTACGTTGCTGCAAGGGTAAGCTTGTCTCGACTCTGGAGGGCGGATACGACTTGGCCGCGCTCGGACGGTCGGCGGCAGCTTACGTCGGGGCGCTCTAGCGCGATCTAAGACCCGCTCACGGGGAGGGGGCGAGCAGACCGCGCAAGGGTCAGAATGACGACGATGGCGCCCGACGAGACGCTAGATCGCCGCCAGGCAGCGCGGATCGGTGCGGTCGTGATCGCGCGCCACGGGCTGCCCCATGTCGACCGCAGCGTGCGCGTCGATCGCGCCGGCTATAAGGAATGGTGGGCCCACTATGACCGGTCCAGCCTGCACCCGGATGAACGCCCGCCGGAAAAATTGAAGCGGCTGGCCGAGCAAAGCGACATCATTTTCGCCTCCACCCTGCCGCGCGCCATGCACACTGCGCAGCTGGTGGCCGATGGGCGCGAGATCATCACCGATCCGGTTTTCGTCGAAGCGGCAATGCCGCCGCCGCCCGTGTGGGGCCGCCGTCGCCCCGGCGCCTGGGGGGTGCTGGCGCGCGCGGCCTGGTGGGCGGGTTTGCACGGCGGCCAGGAAGGCCGTCGCGACGCCGAAGTGCGGGCCGAGGCTGCGGTGGCCACGCTGACGGCGCGGGCGCTGCGCGGGGAGAACGTGCTTTTGTGCGCCCATGGCTGGTTCAACCGGATGATGCGTCCGGTGCTCAAGGCTCAGGGCTGGCGCGAGGTGGAGGACGGCGGCGACAAATACTGGTCTTACCGCCGCTACGAGAAAGTGAAGTGAGCCGGCAGCCGGCGGGTCCGACTGCTATTCCCTTAATTGCCGCAAGCACATATTTTGTGAGTCATGAGCAAAGAGCAGGCTGATCCCGCCCAAATGAGCTTCGAGGATTCTTTGGCGGAGCTCGAGAAGATCGTCGCGCATTTGGAACGGGGGGACGTGCCGCTGGCCGACTCCATCCGCATCTACAAGCGCGGCGCCGCCCTGAAGGCGCGCTGCGAGGCGCAACTCAAGGACGCACAGCTTGAAGTCGATCAGATCGTGATGGGCCCCGACGGCCCGCGCACCGAGCCCGCGCGGCTTGGCCAACAATAACAAGGGGAAGAGAAACGCCGATGGCCGACGACCCGCAAAACAATGCGCGCCTGCCAATAATCACCTTGGAGGACTTCCTCAAGGTCGACATCCGGCTGGGCACCATTGTCGACGTCAAGGTATTCGAGGAGGCCAAGAAGGCCGCATACCAGTTATGGATCGATTTCGGCGAGCCGCTCGGGATCAAGAAGTCGAGCGCGCAGGTGGTGCAGAATTACGATCTCGGCGAGCTGCTCGGGCGTGGGGTGGCGGCGGTGGTGAATTTCGAGCCAAAGCAGATCGGCAAGTTC
>CAZNTI010000203.1:0-4449 GCA_964575885.1 uncultured Terricaulis sp. | reverse complement strand
CTTGACGCCGGCGGGGCGCTTCGTGAACAAGAGCGCCCGCGCTTGCCTTAGGGCCGCATAAGGGGGGTACGACGCCGTGGAGACTTTGTCCGCTCACTTTGCCGATCTGTTCAATCCAGACCTGGCGGCGGCGAATATCGCGGCGCTCTTCTCGGTTATCTTGATCGACCTGGCGCTCGCCGGCGACAACGCCGTCGCCGTTGGCCTTGCGGCGGCCGCGCTCCCGGCCGTGCAGCAGCGGCGCGCCATTTTCTGGGGCATCGTCATCGCGCTGGTGCTGCGGATCGTCTTCGCCACGGTGACGCAGCAATTGCTCGGCATCCCGGGGTTGTTGCTGGTTGGCGGCTTGCTGCTGTTCTGGGTGGCCTGGCGCATGTGGTCGGATCTGCAGCATCACCGCCCCGTCACGGTCGGAGATCCGGTCGCGGGCGAGCAATTAGCCGAGAATGTCGCCGCCGGCGGCAAGCAGCCCAAAACCTTCATGAGCGCGCTGATGACGATCATCGTCGCCGACGTCTCGATGTCGCTCGACAACGTGCTCGCAGTGGCGGCCGTGTCGCGCCACAACGAGGTGATCATGTGGTTCGGTCTGGTGCTGTCGGTCGTGCTCATGGGCGTCGCCGCGTCGGTGATCGCGCGCGTCATCGATCGGCACCGCTGGATCGCGGTGGTCGGCATCGTCATCATCATCTTCGCCGGCACGCGCATGGTGTGGGAGGACGCACACAATTTCTTCCCCGCGGTCGTGCCGGCGATACCGTCGTTTCTAGGCGGCGGCCACTAAGCTAGGCTTTCCCGGCCGAGCTGCGCCTTGAGCGCCTTGCGCGGCACTTCTTCGATGGCGCCTGGCTCAAGCAGGCCGAGCTGGAACGGCCCGTAGGCGACGCGGATGAGCCGGTTGACCCGCAGCCCAAGCGCTTCCAGCACCCGCCGTACTTCGCGGTTCTTGCCTTCGCCAAGCGTTAGCGTGATCCAGGCGTTAGCGCCGCCGCCGCGTTCCAGCTTGGCGTCGATCGGGCCGTAGCGCACACCCTCGACGCTGATCCCGTTGGCCAGCTGGTCGAGTTCCGCCTGGGAGATGCGCCCGAATGCGCGTGCCCGGTAGCGCCTAAGCCAGCCATTGGCGGGCAGCTCCAGCCGCCGCGCCAGCGCCCCGTCATTGGTCAGCAGCAGCAGGCCCTCGGAAGTAAGGTCCAGACGCCCCACCGAGATCACCCGCGGCAGGTCCTTGGGCAGGTGTTGAAAAACCGTGGCCCGCCCGGCTGGGTCGCGATGCGTGGTCACCAGCCCGGAGGGCTTGTGATAGCGCCAGAGCCGGGTCGGCTCGGCCGTCGCCACCGGCCGGCCGTCGACGCTGAGCTTGTCCTGGGCGGTCACCTTCACCGCCGGGGTGTCGAGCACGCGGCCGTTCAGCTTCACTCGTCCCTCGGCGATCAGCCGCTCGGCGTCGCGGCGCGAACACACGCCCGCACGCGCCAGGAATTTGGCCACACGCTCGCCTTCCGCGTCGGACGGGGCAGGAGAAGGGGGTTGGCTCATCGGTGCGGTCATCTATCGTTGGAACGTGACGGCGACGATGGAAGCGCAATTCGCGGCCGGCTGGAAGCGCGCCGGGGAGTTGAGGCGAGTGTGAGCGACGAGACCCATATGGCCCGCGCCCTCGCGTTGGCGCAGGCAGCGGCCGATGCCGGCGAAACCCCGGTCGGCTGCGTCATCATCGACGGCGCCGGCGAGGTCATCGCCGAAGCCGCCAACGCGCCCATCGCCACCCACGATCCCACCGCGCACGCCGAGATCGTGGCGCTCAGGGGCGCGGCGGCGGCGCTCGAAAATTACCGGCTGCGGCCCGGCGTGACCCTGTACGTCACGCTCGAGCCCTGCGCCATGTGCGCCGGGGCCATCAGCCACGCACGCGTCGGCCGGCTGGTGTATGGCGCAAGCGACCCCAAGGGCGGCGGCGTCGCCCATGGCGCGCGCGTGTTCGAGCACGCCACCTGCCACTGGAAGCCGGCGATCACCGCCGGCGTCCGCGCCGATGAGGCCGGCAAGCTGCTCAAGGATTTCTTCAAGGCGCGCCGCTAAAGGAAGATCAATGCCCCTGCCCGAAACCCAGACGCTTTACTTTGAGGACCTCTCGGTCGGCATGCGCGAGAGCTATGCGAAAGAGGTGAAATCCTCCGATGTGGTGGGCTTCGCCGAGATCAGCGGCGACCGTAACCCGATCCACCTCTCCGAGCACTTCGCGGCGAAAACCCCGTTCGGCGGCCGCATCGCCCACGGGCTCTATACCGCCAGCCTCATCTCGGCGGTGATCGGCACCCGCATGCCGGGGCCCGGCGCGATCTACATTTCGCAAACCTTGCGCTTCCTCGCGCCAGTGCGCATCGGCGACACCGTGGTGGCGTCGGTCGAGGTGGTGGAGCTGAGCGAGAAGGGCCGCCGCGGCAAGCTCCGCTGCGAATGCCGGGTGGGCGACACCGTGGTGCTCGAAGGCGAGGCGGAAGTGAAAGTGCCGGCGCGGCCTGGGGTGTGAGGGGCTGCTTTCGCTGGGAGCGGATATTACTTTAGCACAGCGGTTCAAGCGGGCACGATGCGCCTGCGCTGTCGAGCGCGTCAGAACTAGGGCTGTCCAGAGCTTGCCACGTCATATACGGGCAGACGCCAACCAAGCGACTTCCGTCGTCCAGTTTCACGGCAATGTCCCGCAGCCACAGCAATCCATCTTTGTCGTAGGGCTCGCTGAACCGCTCCGCGGATATCGACTCGCTTTCCCACGCCAGAAGCTCTTGGCGCGTTGGGCTGTTTGAATTTCCGCAGAACTGGCTGCGCATTGCCTGCAATTGAACCCGCTCCGCTGTGATGTAGCGCCAAGTCGATGCTTGGTCGGATTCGAGGTGAGCGGAATCGAGAGTCTGATAGCCGATGAGACCGACTAGACCCACGTTGAGCGCCAACGAGACCCCCAGCGCAATCACTGTCCAGCTGATACGCAACGGCTCACTCCCCGCGTTTCTGCGCCGGCGCAGCATCAGTGCGGCAATGTCCGCTCCGGGCCAAGAGCGGAAGTAACGCCAGAAGTTAGCCCAGCACCCGCCTCGCCGCCTGCGCGTCCTCGGCCATCTGCGCTTTCAGCGCCTCGACATTCTCGAACTTCGCCTCATCGCGCAGGAACGCGATCAGCGCCACCTCGATGGTGCGCCCGTAAAGCTCGGCGTCGAAGTCGAACAGATACGCCTCAAGCACCGGCTCGGGCAGCGTCCCCACGGTCGGGTTGACGCCGACGCTGGCGACCCCGGGCAGGCGCACGCCATCGCCCAAATCGGCGCGCACCGCGTAGACGCCAAGGCGCGGTCGCACATAGCCGCCCAAACGAATGTTGGCGGTGGGGAACCCGAACGCGCGCCCGCGCTGAAAGCCGCGTTCGACCTCGCCTTCGATCGCCCACGGCCGCGTTAACAGCGCGTTGGCGCGCACGAGATCACCGGCCGTCAGCGCTGCGCGGATGGCGGTGGAGGACACCCGCTCGCCATCGCCCACAGGGGCGATCGCCTCGACGCTGAAGCCTAACGCTGCGCCGTAGGTCTGAAGCCGCGCAACGTCGCCGGTGCGCCCGCGCCCGAAGCGGAAATCGGCGCCGACGCTGACATGGGCGACCCCCAGCCGTTCATGCAGAACCAGGCGTGCGAAATCCTCGTCGCTGGTGCGCGCAAGCGCGGCGTCGAAGCCGATCTCGAACAGATGGGCGACGCCGCACACGGCAAGCGCGCGCGCGCGCTGGGCCGGCGTCTGCAGGTGAAAGGGCGCCGCGTCGGGCTGAAAGAAGCGGCGCGGGTGGGGTGTGAACACGGCCGCGCCCAGCGGCGCATTGAACGCCCGCGCCGCCGCATGCGCCGATGCGATGACGGCCTGGTGGCCAAGGTGCACGCCGTCGAAATTGCCGAGCGCGATGGCGGCGCCTCGCGCGGTCTCGCCAATCGCGGCTTCAGGCGCCCACACCCGCATACGTTCACAAACTCTTTCGGCGTTGGGCGATGCTGGCGCCATGCATTGCGCAAACGTGCATGCGCGAGATCGAAAAGCGGCTCTGTTCACTCATACTTAAGCGCTGCTTTACCCGAAATTTGCGTGTGTTTGCTATGCGTGACCCATAGCACGGCGCTCTCAATGCCGGAACCGTCTCGCCGCCGGGCCGTCGCACCCCGACCCGGCGGCGCGGCGTTCCGCCGGCCGTGACAGTTAGGGGAAACCATGTTCGCTGCGACGACGTTGCCGATCCTGATCGTGGACGACTACAACACCATGATCCGCATCGTGCGCAATATCTTGCGCCAGCTTGGCTTCACCCAGATCGACGAAGCCAATAATGGCGCGACAGCCCTGGCCAAGATGCGCGCTAAAACCTACGCGCTGGTGATCTCGGACGCGACCATGGCGCCGATGAGCGGCATG
>CAZNTI010000202.1:0-4478 GCA_964575885.1 uncultured Terricaulis sp. | reverse complement strand
GTGTCGGCAAGCTGGGAAATCGATCTCTGGGGTAGGCTCACCGCCCGCTCCCTCGCCTCCGATTCCAACGCCGACGCCGCCGAAGAAGATCTAAACAGCGCCCGCCTTTCGGTGGCGGGCCAAAGCGCGCGCGCCTGGGTCGACCTGATCGAAGCGCAGCAATTGTACGATCTGGCGGTCGAAGATTTACAGACGCGCGAGCGCGCGCTTGACCTTACCCAGCGCCGCTACGACGTCGGCGTCGCGACATCGCTCAACCTGCGCACCGCCCGCAGCCAGGTAGCGTCAGCGCGCGCAAACGCCGCGCAGGCCGAGGAACAGGTGCGCATCAATGCGCGTCGGCTGCAGGAGATCATGGGCCGCTACCCCGACGGCGTGCTGCGGGCGGAAGGCGCTCTGCCGCAATTGGCGGCGCTGTCGGCCGCGGGCGCGCCTGCCGACCTGCTTGATCGCAGGCCCGACATCCTGGCGGCCGAGAATCGCCTGCGCGCGGCGGGCTTTCGCGTCCACGAAGCGCGCGCAGCGATGCTGCCGCGCCTCACGCTGTCGGGCAATGCCGGCGCCAGCGGCCAAGGCATCGACGACATCGATGACAGCGTGAACATGATCTCAAATCTGATCGGCGGCGTCGCCTGGCCGATCTTCAACGGCGGCGCCCTGTTCTCGGAGTCGCGCGCCTCAGTGGCCGACCGGCGCGCCGCGGCGTCCGACTATGTGCGCACCGCAATCGGCGCCTGGCGCGAGGTCGAAGGCGCCATCAGCGCCGATCAGAGCCTCGACGTGCGCGAGCGCGAGTTCGCGGTGGCCGCCGAAGAGGCGCGTCAGGCGCAAGACCTCGCGGAGCGCGAGTACGCACGCGGCGTCGCCACCTTGTTCGAGCTGATCGACGCCTACACGCGGCGCATCGACGCCGAACGCGGCCTCATCACCGCGCGCTCGGCGCGGGTCTCAAATCGGATCACCTATCATGTCGCGCTCGGCGGCGGCGCTCGAACCGGCGGCATCGATGCAGACAGGGAAGCCGCACGATGAACAAGATGGATTTGAACATGACATCGACGGCGTCGAGCGAGGACGAGCAAAAGCCGCAGGGCTTCTGGGCTGCGGTGCGCCGCATCGCCGCGTTCGCAGCGCCGGTGGTGGCGCTATTGATCGCCGTAGCCTTGCTGGCGGTGATGATCGCCACCCAGTCGCGCCCAGAGGAGAAAGGCGAGGCGCCGCACGCGCCGGCTGTGCAGTTCGCCGTCGCGCACGCGCGCCCCACCACGATCGCCATCACGGTCCAGGGCGAGGCGCGCCCGCGCTCGGAAGCCACGCTTGCCGCGCAGGTCGCCGGCAGGCTGGTCTGGGTCAGCCCCAAATTCTCCGAGGGCGGCGCCTTCGCGGAGGGCGAAACCATCGCTCGCATCGACGCCGCCGACTACCAGCTCGCAGTCGTGCGCGCGCGCAGCCAGGTTGCACAGGCCGAAGAAGCGCTGGTGCGCGAAGAGGCCGAAGCCGAACTTGCGCGCCAGGACTGGCAACAGCTTGGCCGCGGCGACCCGCCCCCGCTTGCAGCGCGCGAGCCGCAATTGGCGCAAGCGCGCGCAGCGTTGGCGGCGGCCCAGGCGGCGCTCCGCTCAGCCGAACTCGATCTCTCGCGCGCCAGCATCCGCGCCCCGTTCACCGGGCGGCTGCGCGAACGGCGCGCCAATGTTGGGGACTATGTTGGTCCCGGCGCGCCCGTGGCGGTGATGTTCTCGACCGACACCATGGAGATTCGCGTACCGCTTACCGACGCCGACCTCGCTTCGATGCGCCTGCCCGTCGGGTTCGCCGCGACCGGCGCCAACCCCGGCCCCGCCGCGCATGTCAGCAGCGAAATGGGCGGTCGCATGGTGACCTGGGAAGGCCGCCTGGTGCGCACCGAGGCCTCCGTCGATGCGCGCACGCGCTTGGTCTATGGCCTCGTCGAGGTTCGCGACCCGTTCAGCGCGCGCCACGCGACGCCGCTGGCACCGGGCATGTTCGTCAGCGCGCGCCTGGAAGGATCGTCACGCGAAACGCTGGTGGCGGCCCCGCGCAGCGCGCTCAAGCGCAACGAGTTCGTGTACGTCGTCACGACTGACAACACCATCGATGTCCGGCAGGTGCGCCCCGCGCAAACCACGGCCGACGAGGTGTTGTTTCGTGAGGGCGTCGCAGATGGCGAGCGGGTCGTCGTTTCGGTGTTGACCTCGCCACGCCAGGGCATGGCCGTAACGCCGATCGACCGCGCCGGCGAAAGCCCGGCGGCGCCCGCGGCGCAAGAACAATTGGAAATACGCGAGTGAGTTGAGCGGCGCTGGCCGCCCCTCGTCACGCTCCGGCGAGGAAACAAGGAAACGCTACCATGCTCAAAGGCCTCGTCGCCTGGTGGGGACGCAACCCGGTCGCCGGCAACCTGCTGATGCTCTTCTGCGTAATCGCGGGCGTCTTTTCCTTCAATCAGATGGAGAAGGAATTCTGGCCGCCGGGGCGCCAGGACGGCGTGTTCATCAGCGCCATCTGGCCAGGCGCCAGCCCCGAGGACATGGAAAGCCAGGTGATTGTCCGGATCGAGGAAATCACCGCCGACCTCGACAACATCGATTGGGTGCGCTCGCGCTCCGGCGAAGGCTCGGGCTGGGTCAACATCGCGGTCGATCCCGGCACCGATGTCGATGCGCTTGCCGACGAAGTGCGTTCGCGCGTCAACGGCATCAGCGGCCTGCCCCAGGGACTGGAGCCGATTCAGGTGGCGCGCCAGACCGGACGCAATACGTCCATCATCATCGGCGTCCACGGCGATGTGGCTGAGCGCACGTTGCGCGAGAGCGCCGAGCGCCTGCGCGACCGTATCGCGCTGGTCGACGGCGGCGCCAACACCGAGGTGTGGGGCACCCGGACGCCGGAAGTGTCGATCGAAGTGTCGGAAGCCACGCTGCAAGCCTACGGCATGACCTTCGACGAAGTCGCGCAGGCGATCCGCTCCAACTCGATCAACATCGCGGCCGGTTCGGTGCGCACCGCCGACGGCAATTTCCAGCTTCAGGCGCGTAATCTCGCAGATACCGAGCTCGATTTCGAGAACATCATCATTCGCCAGACGCCCGAGGGCGGCGTCGTGCGCGTCGGCGACGTCGGCGCCGTGATCGACGGTTTCCAGGACACCAACCTCTATTCGCGCATGAACGGCCAGGCGGCCGCGCTGGTGGCGTTGTCGACCGCCGATCAGTTCAACATCTGGCGCACAAATCGCGAAGTACAGGCGGTGCTTGACGACTTCCGCACCGAACTGCCCGCTGGCGTGCAGCTCACCACCATTCTCAACGAAACCCAGGACTATAACGCGCTCTTGGGCGTGCTCTTCCAGAACGCAGCGCAGGGCTTCTTCCTTATCTTCCTGCTGCTCTTGCTCACCTTGCATCCGAAGGTGGCGTTCTGGGCCACGCTGGGCGTCATGACCGCGTTCGCGGGCTCGTTCTTCATTCTGCCTTACGTCGGCATCTCGCTCAACTTCATGAGCGTCTTCGGCTTCTTGCTCGTGCTCGGGATCATGGTCGACGACGCCATCATCGTCGGCGAAGCCGTGTACGAACGAGCCGAGCGCGGCCATACCGGCGCCGACGCCTCGATCCTGGCGACGCAGCTGGTGCTGAAACCTCTGGTGGCCTCAGTGTTCGTCACCATGATCGCCTTCAGTCCGATGATGTTCCTCGAAGGCGAGGTGCGCCAATTCACCCGCGCCATATCCATCGTCGTCATGTCGACTTTGGTGTTCTCGCTGATCGAAAGCCTGATCATTCTGCCGGCCCACCTGGCGCACGTGAAGAAGCCCAATCCGCAAGGCCCGGGGATTCTCGATCGCCTGATGCGCCTGCAGCAGCGCTGCGCGCATTCGGTGCTCTGGGTCGCCGACAATCTGCACCGGCCGCTGGTCACCGCAGCCGTTAAAATGCGCTACCTGACCTGGGCGATCTTCCTGGGCGTCATGATCCTGGCCATCGGCCTCATGGTCACCGGCCGGGTCAAGCAGACATTCATGCCCGAAGTCGAAGGCGACTTCCTGCAGGCGAGCATCTCGCTGCCGCAAACCACGCCTTTCTCGCGCATGGAGCAGATCGCCGCGCAGCTCGACGCCGCCCGCCAGGCGCTGGAGCAGGAAACCGCGGAGTACGCTTTCGAGGATCCCAACACCGGCACGATGTCGCGCGGCGTGGTGCGCTCCTGGAGCCAGTTCATCAACGAGAACTCGATCACCGCCTATGTGGGCCTCACCCCGCCTGAGACCCGTCCCGATCTGCGCTCGCGCCAAGTGACCGAGCGGCTCGAGGAATTGCTTGGCGAGGTCCCCGATGCGGACCAAATCAGCTTCTCGCTGTCGGGCTCGGGCGCGCCGTCGATCGACCTGGCTTTGATCAGCGAGAACAAGGAAGACCTCGACGCCGCTGTCGAGGAGCTGAAGGCGCGGCTCCTGC
>CAZNTI010000201.1:0-4482 GCA_964575885.1 uncultured Terricaulis sp. | reverse complement strand
AAGAGCAGCTTCGGCTATGGCGAGCTTGCCCTCGCAGAGTGCGGCGGCGGCGGCCAGCCAGCCTGACGCTTCAACGTCGCCATCGCCCGCTGTTACGAACTCGTGAACGCCATCGCAAAACTCAAGAGCGACGACGAAGCCTCCGTGTTCGCCCGCGGCGAAGCGCTCACCATCCTCGCCCAGCTCATCGCCCCGTTCATGCCGCACCTGGCCGAAGAGTGCTGGGCGACGCTGGGCCACAAGCCGTTCGTCGCCACCGCGCCCTGGCCGGTGGCCGATCCCGCGCTGGCGGCGCGCTCGACCATCACGCTACCGATCCAGATTAACGGCAAGAAGCGCGCCGAGCTGGAAGCGCCGGTGGGTGCGGTTGAGGATAAGGTGCGGGAAATGGCCCTCGCCCACCCCATTGTGGCGCAAATGCTTGAGGGCCAAAGCGTCCGCAAGGTGATTGTGGTCCAGGACAGGATCGTCAATATCGTGGCAAACTGAGCCAGCGGGAGATCGCGATGCGCGTGTTGATCACAAGTATGGCGCTGCTGGCCGGCGCCTGCGGCTTCCAGCCGATGTATGCAGCGCCCGGCGGACAAGCCGCGATTGGCCCGGTGTCAGTGGGCGAGATCGAAGGCAAGGCCGGCCATGTGCTGCGCACCGAGTTGACGCGCATGCTGGCGGCCGAGAATAACGGCGATGCGGCCATGGCGCTGGAGATCACGCTCTCCGAGCAGGTGACGCCGCTCGGCATCCGCCGCGACGAATCCGCGACCCGCGCCGAACTGCGGCTCATCGCCAATTACGTGCTGACGCCGCCGCCGAACCAGGGACAGGTGATGCGCGGCTCAGTGTTCACGGTGGTCACCTACGACATTCCCACCGCCGCCTTCGGCGAAATCGCCGCTCAGGATGACGCGCGCGAACGGGCCGCGGAAACCATGGCGCAACGCTTCCGCGCCGAACTGGCGCTGCGCACCGCACAGGCGCGCCAGGAGCGCGCTGCGCAGTGATCGTCAAAGGCGCCGCCGTTCGGCGCTTCCTCGACAAGCCGGATAAGGCGGCGCGCGCGGTGCTGCTTTACGGCCCCAACGAAAGCTTCGTGCACGAAGCGGCGCAGCGGCTCGTCGCCCACGCCATGGGCGAGTCGGATGACCCCTACGCCGTCACCAAGCTCGGCGAGGACGATATCAAGCGCGACAGCGCCCGTCTGATCGATGCGCTCTCGGCGCAGTCGCTCCTGGGCGGCCCGACTATTGTGTGGGCGCGCATCGCCGGCAAATCCGCGGACCCCGCCCTGCTCGATGCGCTCGACGCGTTCGAGCGCGGCGATCCGCTGGGAACGCTCATCGTCGAAGCGGGCGATCTGGGCGGGGCGGCGGAAACCGTCAAGAAATTCGGCGCCGCCAAGAACGCCGCCGCCGTGGTTTTCTATGAAGAAACCGAGGCCGAGCGCGCGCAGCACGCGCGCATGCTGGCCCAGGACGCAAGCCTCAGCTTTGAGCCCGGCGCCGAAGACATCTTCATCGCGGCGTTGCCAACCGATCGTGGGCTGGCGACGCGCGAGATCGAGAAGCTCGCGCTCTACGCGCATGGGCTCTCCCGGCGCATCAGCATCGCAGATCTTGAGGCGCTCATGGCGCAAGAGGCCGAAAGTGCGCTCGACGCGGCCAGCCTGGCCGCGACGCAGGGGCGCGCCAGCCAGGCCGTGGAGGCTTTAGCGCGCGTCGATGCGCTGTCGGGGGTCTCCGCTCTGCGCGCGCTGCTGCGGCGACTCCACCAGCTGCGCGACGCGCGCGCCTTGATCGACGAGGGCATGGCCCCCAGCGATGCAGTGGCGAAGCTGCGCCCGCCAGTATTCTGGAAGGATCGCGACGCCATTGCCGCCCAGGCGCGTCTGTGGGGCGGTAAGAAGCTCGCCGGCGCTTATGACGTGCTCTGGCAGGCGGAGCTGCGCTGCAAGGTCGCCGGTGCGCCCCAAGAGCTGATCGCCGCCGACGCTTATCGCAGCGTCGCCAATCTCGTCGCCAAGTAAGCCCCAGGCCTGGCCGTAACGGGCTCCGCCGCTGCGGCGTACCAAGGTTGAGAGGGACGACGATGAGCGCAGATAAACCGCGCACGGCATTTGTTTTCGCCGGCGGCGGCAGCCTGGGCGCGATCCAGGTTGGCGCGCTGCGCGAATTGGTGCGGGCGGGCGTTCGGCCCGATTTTCTGGTCGGCGCTTCGGTGGGCGCGCTCAACGCCTGTTACTTCGCCGGCGCCCCTCACGCCGACGGCGTCGCCGAGCTGGAACGGATTTGGCGCGGGCTGACGCGGCGCGACATTTTTCCGGTAACGCTCGATGGCGCGCTCAATCTGATCAGGGGCCGGGGAAGCCTGTTCAGCTCAAATAGCCTGCGCAGCCTGGTGGAACGAGAGCTTCCGTTCGCGAACATCGAGGACACGGTGGTGCCGGTCCATGTGGTCGCAACCGATGCCTCTGGCGATGCGGTGACGCTCTCGCGCGGTTCGGCGGCGGAAGCCGTGCTCGCCAGCACTGCGATCCCGATTGCTTTTCCGGCGGTGGAGATCGACGGCGAGCACCTGATCGACGGCGCCATTGCCGGCAACACGCCGCTGTTGACGGCCGCCCAGCTTGGCGCAACGCGGATCATCGTGCTGCAGACCGGCTACGCCTGCTCGCTGCCGGGGCCGCCCAGAGGCGCGGTCGCGAGCGGGTTGCACGCGCTCACTTTATTGATCGCCAACCAGATGGAGCGCGATCTGAAGCTGCTGCCCCGCGACATCGAGGTGCACGTCGCGCCGCACCTGTGTCCGCTCGATGTGTCGCCGCTGAACTTCGATCACTCAGCCAAGCTGATCGAGCGCGCGGCAGAGGCTGCGCGCGCCTGGATCGAGGCCGGCGGGCTTACGGCGCCCCCTCACCCCGACGATCTGCCTCACCGCCACTACTGAGCGTCGGCGGGGCCGGGAAGGGCTCTGGCGCGCGCCGGCGGCTCAGCGCGCGGATGACCGCAGTCAGCTGATCGATCGGGCAGAGCAGATGCACGACATAGTCGGCGCCGCTATCAAGTGCTGCCGTCATCAGATCGTGGGCGCTGGTGCTCATGAAGATGACCGGGGTAGTGACGCCCCGGGAACGGATTTCGCGCAGCACGCTCAGACCGGAAAAATCCGGCAGGCTATCGTCCAGCAGGATCGCATCGTAGATGAAGGTCGCCGCCAGCTCGATCGCCTCTTCCCCAAGATCGGTGGCGTAGGTGCGATAGCCGCGCGCGCGCAGGCTGAGCTCAAGTTGCTGAGAGGTTGACATGTCGTCCTGCACGATCAGGACGCGCGCAGCGGATGGGTCCGGCATCGGTTGGGGCTCCAAACCTCTCTGTGAGTATCGCTGATTCGCCGCGGCGCGCACTGCCCTCCGGCGCCAGACGCTTATTTGTTGATCCCCCTGCCCCGCCCGGCTAGCCAAAACTCTGCAGCAAGCGGAGGCAGGCCATGGAGACGACCAAGCGCGGGGGCGTGCCGCTCCATTGGTTGATGCTGCTGGGGTTCGCGATCGGCTTGGGCGCGGGGCTCTGGGTCAACCTCAATATCGGCGCGGACGCAGACTGGGTGGTGTGGCTCACCGCCAACGTCACCGGCCCGCTGGGGCAGATTTTCCTTCGCCTGCTGTTCATGCTGGTGCTGCCGCTGCTCTTCTCGGCGCTCGTGATCGGGGTGGCCGAGATGGGCGACCTGGGCGCGCTGGGGCGCGTCGGCTGGCGCACGCTGGCGCTCACGGTTGTGGTGTCCACGATCGCGGTGCTGATCGGGCTTGGGCTTGTGAACTTTTTCCGCCCTGGCGACGGCGTCGATGCGGCGCTGGCGCAGCAGCTGTTGGCGCAAGGGGCCGACGGCGCCGCCGGAATCATCGAGAACGCGCCCGGCAGCGTGAACCTCGGCCAATTCTTTCTGGAGCTCATTCCGCAGAACGTGTTCGCCGCCGCCTCGCAGAACATGGTGCTGCCGGTGATGGTGTTTGCGCTGCTGTTCGGCATCGGCCTGGTGATGGCCAAGAGCCCCACCACCGATCAGCTGCAGCTCACCATCCACGGCCTGTTCGAGGTGATGATGAAGCTGATCAATCTGGTGATCCGTTTGGCGCCGCTCGCGGTGGCGTGCCTCATGTTCAACCTGGCCGCGCTGTTCGGCTGGGATTTGCTGGCGCGGCTGGCGGCGTTCGTCGGCGTCGCGGTGGGCGCGATGGCGATCCACATGTTCGTGGTTTACCCGCTGGTGGTGCTGCTGCTGGGCGGGCGGAATCCGCTCGCCTTCTTCGCGCAGGTGCGCGAGCCGCTGGTGGTGGCGTTCTCGACCGCCTCCTCCAACGCCACCCTGCCCGTCTCGCTGCGCGCGGCGGAAACCGAACTGAAGCTGCCGCGCAAGATTTCGCGCTTCGTGCTGACTGTGGGGGCGACCGCTAACCAGAATGGCACAGCGCTGTTCGAAGGCGTG
>CAZNTI010000200.1:0-4499 GCA_964575885.1 uncultured Terricaulis sp. | reverse complement strand
AGCGGGCGCCGCATTGGCGCGACTAGAGCGGCTAATCTGAAGTTCGCCGGAAGACGATGGCGGGCGAGGCGCGGCCTTCAGAGTCATGAGCCTCACTGCAAGTCAATGTTTCTAGTGTGCTTCTTGGATCGGACGTAGGCGCGGTGCGTGGTCGCGATGACCTGGCGACGTTCTGATCCCGAACCCTAGGAGGTGGGCGCGTCGCCACCCCTGGCCGCGACGCGCGACAGAATTTGACCCTGCACGGTCGCCCCCGCGAGCCCAAGCTCCTGGGGCGTAACCACGATCAGCTGTCCCGACGAGGCCAGCGCCTCGGCGATGTTTTGGCGCGTCTGCAATTCCAGCATTGCCAGAATAGCTGCGCTCGACTCCGGGGTCTGGTGGCGGAACACATCGGCCAACTGGTCGACCTGCTGCGGACGCAGGCTGAGCGGGCCCCCGCGCGACAGCGTCGTACGCAAGGACGGCGCAGCCGCGCCTTCCGAGGTCGCCGCCCCCGCCGCGAACACTTGTCCGACGCCTGCGGGGTGCGCGGCGGCGAACTCGTCCGGCGCGGTGAAGGTAAAGCTCATGGTGTGGAAGTTGACCCCAAGCGCCATGCCCGGCTCATGGGTTTCGTCGCCATCGGCTTCGGCCTTGCGCAAGCGTAAGATCGCCTGCTCCTCGACTTCGTGCAGGGCCGCGCGCAGATCTTGATCCTGACGTTTGCCGACTTCGGCGCGCACCGCGCTTTGGATGCGGGTTTCGAGCGCAAGCGCGAAATCCTGCACGTGATAGACGAAGAACATGCGTTCGCGGCTCAGGCTGAACTGAACGCGCGCCTCGACGATGACGGCGTGATTGTCCGCTGTGGTGGCGTTGAAGGGCAGCGGCACGCAATATTGCGGCCGCAGGTTGATGGCCCCTGTTCGCTTGTTCATCAACGGCTGCATGCGGCGTTCGCCGCTGGCCGGATCGATCGCCACGAATTCTATGTTGGGTGCGCTGTCGCCACGCACGACGAATTCCTCGGGGTCGAAGATGACGCCGCGACCCTTCAGGGCGCGCTTAAACCCCTGGTCGTTGTGGGTCATGTAGGTGAAGTCGGCGCGCGTGGAGTAGAACTTCCACACCATATACGCGAACGCGAGCAGCGCGATGATCGCGACGACCACCTGCACGATATGAACCCACGTCATCGGCGTCCCCCGAAGCTTTCGACCGCTGGGGCGGAGCATAGTCGCTTAAGCGCGCGAGTCACCCCGACGCGCCGAACTTTCAGGCCGATCCAGCAACAGCACGCAACCCGCCAGCCCCTCGTTGCGCACCACCGCGGCGCGCTGAACGATGGTGGCGGCGCGCCGGCGCACGTAGGGCCCGGGGCGGTCGGCGCGCCAGCGATTGGGGCTGGGCAGCACCGCAGCCAGACGCGCGGCCTGCAGCGGCGTCAAATCGGCGGCCGAAACGCCGAAGCGTGCACGCGCGGCGGCCTCGACGCCAAAATTGCCGTCGCCCCATTCGGCCGCGTTGAGATACGATTCCATGATCCGGCGCTTGGGCCACATGAACTCGATCAGCGCGGTGAAATACGTCTCGAGCCCTTTGCGCAGCCACGAGCGGTCAGGCCAGAGAAAGAGATTCTTCGCCGTCTGCTGGCTGATCGTGGAGGCGCCGCGGGTGCGCTCGCCGCGGGCGTTTGACGCCATCGCGTCTTGGATCGCCTCGATATCGAAGCCGTCATGCGCGCAGAAATTAGCGTCTTCCGCCGCGACCACCGCGCGCACGATGTGCGGCGACATGCGGTTGAGCGGCACCGGATAGTGGCGAATGGTCTGGCCTTCGGCGGCGCGCTGCATCATCAGCACCGTCGATGGCGCGTCGATGAAGAGATAAACGCCAGCCCAAGTCACCGGCGCCAGCACGAAGGCGATGAACGCCACCATCAGCGTGCTCAACAAGAGGCCAAAGCGCTTGCGGCGCTTAATGCGTCCGAGGTCGAGATCGAGATTGCTGCGGGCGTCGCGCAGACGCTGCTTGTGGCCTGGGCGCGGCCGCTGCGGCATGGGGATTTCGGGCGCTGCGCCGAAATCATACGCCGGCTCCTCGCGCCGCGGCGGCGGCGGCGGCGGCGGCGATGGGGCTTCAGGCTCGGTCGCGCGCGGCGGCGGCGGGGGTTGGGCTTGCTTTTCGGGACCGTTCTCGGTCTCTTCGTCGCCGCTCATGCGTCCCACTCCTGCGCCACGTCCTGATCGCGTTCTCCTGGCGCGTGCATGGATTTGAGGCGTTCAAACGCCTCGCCGTCAAGCAATTGCGCCAACGCCCACACCGCCATGCCGCGCACCAGAGGCTCGACATCGTTGAGCAACGCTTCGGCGCGCGCCGCCAGCCGTTCATCACCGGAATTGCCAATGGCGCACACGGCGTTGCGGACAAACCGCGCACGGCCGGTGCGCTTCACGGGCGTGCCGGCGAAGCGTGCGCGGAAACCGGCGTCATCGAGCCCCGCCAGGTCGTCCAACGACGCCGTGCGCAGGTCGTCGCGGAAGTGCATGCGCGCGTCGTGGGCCTGGGCGGCGAACTTGTTCCACGGGCACACCGCCAGGCAATCGTCGCACCCGAACACGCGGTTGCCGAGTGCGGCGCGGAACTCACGCGGAATCTGACCTTTGTGCTCGATGCTGAGGTAGGCGAGGCAGCGGCGTGCGTCGAGCTGATAGGGCGCGGGAAACGCCGCAGTGGGGCAGACGTCCAGGCACGCCCGGCACGACCCGCAATGATCCGCGTGCGGCGCATCAGGCGAAAGCGCTGCGGTCGTCAGCATCGCGCCGAGCAGCAGCCAGGAGCCGTGCTCGCGCGACACCAGATTGGTGTGCTTGCCCTGCCACCCGAGACCGGCGCGCTCGGCCAGCGGCTTTTCCAAGAGCGGCGCGGTGTCGACAAAGACTTTCACCTCGGCGCCGCTTTCGTGCGCGAACCATTGCGCTAATGATTTCAGCCGGCCCTTCAGCACCTCGTGATAGTCGCGCCGCGCGGCGTAAGCGGAGACCACACCTTCGCGCGTCCGCTTCAGCAGCGCCAGCGCGTCGTCGGGAGGCGCATAGCTCTGACCGACCAGCACCGCGCTTTGCGCCTGCGGCCACAGCGCCTGCGGATGCGTCCGCGCGGCCTGCGCCATCCACGCCATGTCGCCGTGGCGGCCGGCTTCCAGAAAGTGGACGAGACGCGCGCTCGCCGGCCAGGGGTCGCGGACCGAGGCGACGCCGACCGCGTCGAACCCCAAGCCCAGCGCCTGCTGCTTGAGCGCATCTTCAAGCGTGGTCATGGGTTGTTGATCTTCCTGCCCCCCCAGGGCTCGCTCGACACGATTAAGCCCCGATGTTACGCAGCGAAAGCATAGCCATGGAGGGGCGGTATGCGTCACGCAACGTTTCTTGTCGGCGGCGCGCTCGTCGGGGCTTTGCTGGTTCTGAGCGCCTGCGGACAGGCCCAACAGCAGACCTGCGCCGTCACCGAAGATGGCGGGATGTCGTGTTCGGATGACCAGGGCAGCGTCGCAACCGAGGCGCCGCCGGCGACTGAAGCGCCAGCCGTTGAGCCGCCCGCCGACCTGGGCGCCGCGGACGCCCCGTTCTGCGAAGAAATCGGCCGCCGCGTGACCGTGCAGCAGTGCGAGGATTTCACGCTGCTTGCCGGCCGCGCCGAAGCGGGCGCCGCGGCGTTCAACACCCCCAACCCCATGCAGCGCGGCGACGCGCACATGCTGCAGCTGGCCATAGGCTTTGCACCGACGCCGGAAGAATTGGCCGAACGCGCGCGCCTCGAGCGCGAGCAATCGCAGCAGGAACAACAAGCCCGAGCGCGCGAGGCCCAGGATATGGCGGCGTTCGCGGCGGCGCGGCGCGTCAACACGGTTGCGGCCTATCAGGATTACCTCTCCACCCACCCCGACGGCGCACATGTCGAAGAAGCGAACGCCGCATTGCGCGCGCTCGGGTGGAGCGGGGGCCTCGGTGAGGACCGGGAAACCTCCACGGAGGCGGAACCTGAGCCGCCTCCCGGCCCCCCGCCTGCCCCACCGCCGCCGACACCGGCGGAAACCGTCGATCCGCTGCCCGGCGACACCGTGGAGTTCGCGCCGCTGGTCGGGCGCTTCATGCGCGCCGAGTTGAGCGGCGCCGGGTTCGAGATCACGCCGCTGAGCCCTGCATCGCAAGAAGTGCTGCCCGACAGCACCACGACCTGGAATTGGAACGTCGTTGCGCGCGAGGGCGGGCGGCGTTCGCTGACGCTGCGCACGACGGTTGAAGGCTGCGACGCAAACGGACGCTGTTATCCGCTGCGCTCCACCAGCCAGAATCACGAAGTCGAAGTGACCGTCGGTTGGCTTGGAAGGATCCAGGATTTGCTGACCGCGGTGCCGGTGTGGATTCAGCTGATCGCCGGCGTACTGGGCGCGCTGGCAGCTCTGGTGGGCGCGTGGTTCGGGCTGCGCAACGCCTTCCGCCGCGGCCGCAGCGAGA
>CAZNTI010000199.1:0-4510 GCA_964575885.1 uncultured Terricaulis sp. | reverse complement strand
GGAGGGGGCGCCGCCGCCTCGCCCCCATCGTCTCGCGCTTCGCGCGATCCACTTCCCCCGTGAACGGGGGAAGAGGGCAGCAGCGCATGCAGCGATCTTACTTCACCGCGCTCCACGCTGATCAGCGGATGCGCCGTCAGCGCCGCCGTCACCGCATCGCTAAACACATCCCGATCCACCGCCAACGCACTTCCCGCGGGCACCTGCGCGGGCGCTGCGCACGCCATCACCAATGAGCCGAGCCGGCGCATCTCTTCGTGCAGCAGCCCCACCGCGTTGCCGCGCCAATCGTCGCTGCGAAACGAGTTGGAGCAGACCAGTTCCGCGAATCTGCCGGTCTGGTGGGCCTCGGTCATCCGCGCCGGGCGCATTTCGTGCAGAACTACCGGCACGCCGGCATTGGCCAGCGCCCATGCGGCCTCCGAGCCGGCCAGTCCGGCGCCTACCACGTGTACAGGTTTCATCGCTTCACCATGACGCGAGCAAACGTCTGGCTCAACCCTCGCGGCGCCGAGGGCGATCGGGCATAAGGCTGTCCGAGGGAGACGATTATGGCTCAATCAGGCCCAGCGCCTATCCAAGACAGCGTCGGTGCGGCGCTGCGCTTCGCGCGTGGGAATCTGCGCTTCGTGGTTGCCTATGCGGCGATTGGGGCGGGGCTGGTGGCGGCGCTCTCCGCGCTGGCGCTGTTCGCTGCGCCGCTAGGGCTGATCGCAAGCGTCCTGGCGACAATTGCCCGGGCATTTTTGTACGCGGCTTTGGTTGGGGCGGCGCTGTTTGGATCGGCCAATGTCGCTGGCCGGTTGGGCGGCGATGGCTTGCGAGTGTGGGCGGCTATGGCGGTCGTCGGGTTCTTTCTGTTCATCGTCATGTTCGTATTGCTCATCCCGGGGCTGGTCGTGCTGCTCGCCGGACCCATGGCCCCCTATGCCGGCGCGCTTGAAGCGGCGGGGCAGAACCAGGAGGCGGTGCTTGCAGTCAGCATGCGCTTTTTCGAGGAGAACCCGTTCGCCGTCCTCTTGTTTGTTCTCTTCTACGCGATCGTGTGGCTGTTGCTGACATCGCGGCTCTACCTTGCAGCGCCCGCCAGCGTCGATGCGCAGAGGATTTTGACCTTCGAGACCTGGCGTTGGACACGGGGCGCTACAGTGCGCATCGCCGCGGCGCGACTGATGCTGCTTGCGCCCGCTTATGTGCTGGTGAGCGCCCTCGACTACATCGTTTCGGCGTTGGTGGGGCTCAATCCGCTCGCGCCGATGGAAGCGGCGGGCTTTGCCCAGGCCAACCCGCTTGCGTTTCTTGCCTATGTGCTGCTGACGAGTTTCATCACCCTTCTGGTCTATGCCCCACTTGAAGCGGGGTTATCGGTCAGCCTTTACCGCGCGTTGAGACCGCCGGCGCCGCCGGTCGCGTGAGGCTCGACCGACTCGGGACCCTCCGCTACACGGCGCGCTCTCATGGCTGCCTCGCGCCCTTACGTCGCCGCTCTCTTGCGGCTCGCCGGCCCGGTGGCGCTCGCGCGCCTGGGCATCATCGCGATGGCGATGGTGGATGTGATTGTGGTCGGCCAACTTGCGCCCGGCGAACTGTCGCACCAAGCCTTGGGCTGGGCCCCCACGGCGGTGTTCCTGGTCGCGGCGATCGGCTTGCTGCAAGGCGTGCAAGTGCTGGCCGCGCGTGCGCTGGGCGAGAACAAGCCGCAAGGGGCGGGGCTCGCGCTGCGCCGAGGGCTCGTAATCGCGATCGTCACCGGCATCGCATCTGCGCTGCTAATGTGGCTGGGCGGGGTCAATATCTTCACGATGTTTGGCATCGAGCGCGCGCTTGCCGAGCCGTCGACGCCGGTGATGCGGGTGCTGGCGCTCTCTATACCGCTGCATCTGATGTACATCGCCGGCGCTTACTTTCTTGAAGCGATCAAAAAGCCCGGCGTCTCCACCGCGGTAATGTGGGCGGCCAATGTGGTCAATCTGGCGCTGAACCTTTGGTGGGTGCCTGAGCATGGCGCCATCGGTTCGGCCTGGGCGACCTTCGGCGCGCGTGTGTTTCTCGCCGCCGTCCTGTTGGGCTGGATTTTCCTGTTGCGCGACGGCGGCGCGTTTGGCGTACGCAAAAGCGGCGGAGAGGGGCCGTCCTATCGTGCCCTATTGGCGGTCGGGGTGGCCGCCGCCGTCAGTCAGGCCGTCGAAGCAGGCGCGTTCTCCGGCATGACCGTCATTGCCGGGCGCATCGGCGCCGAGGTGGTCGCAGCCTATCAGATTCTGCTGAATCTGATGGCGTTCGTGTTCATGATCGCGCTTGGCCTGTCGGCCGCCACTGCGGTGCTGGTCTCGGAAGCGATCGGCAGAAAGATGCCGCAAGACGCTGCGCGCGCAGGCTGGACCGGGCTGGCGCTGAACGCCATCGCCATGCTTGCCGCTGCTTTGGCGCTGCTGGCGTTCGCAGCGCCGATCGGGCGCGCTTACACCGCCGATGTGGAGCTCGCGGCGCTGATTGCCTCGTTGATGGGCGTTGCGGCGCTGGTCCTGCATCCCGACGGCGCACAGGTGGTGGCGGCGTCGGCGCTGCGCGCGCGCGGCGACAATTGGTTTCCGACCTGGAGCCATATTCTGGCCTATGCGGCGGTTATGCCCCCGCTTGGGTTCTGGCTGGCCGAAGTCCAGGGCATGGGCGTGGCCGGTCTATTACTGGCGATTTTCTGGGCCAGCGTATTGAGTGCGGCCGTGCTGATTGCGCGCTGGTGGGCGCTGGCGCGGCGCCCGCCGCCGCGCTAGACGGGCGCGCCGAGAATCCAGCCCTCTTCGCTCTCCACCACATCGCGACGAGCATCATCCTTCGCCGGGCCGAAAAGCGCCGCAAGCTGGCCCTTCTCATCGGCGCCGCTGAAGTGCTCGCAGGCGGTGCGGACCTGCGCCGCATCTTTGACTTCCTTGCCCTGCATTTTGGTTGCAAACATCGACGGATAGATTTCGGCGAACACGGCGTCGATCTCGGCCAAGTCGGCGCTGGCCATCGGCCGCCAGCCTGTTTCAAACGGCCAGAGCCTCGCCGCGCGCCCCTCGCGCAGGCGTTTGATCACGGGCAGACCCGTGAGCGACTGGCCGCCCACCGAGCCTTGATAGTAAAGTTTCCAGATCGAGGACGTTCCCTTGACGGCCTGTTCCGACAAACGGAACTCAGGCAGGTCGTCGGGGCCGTGCTCGCGGGGCCGCTTGGCGGACAGCATCGTTTGTTCGTCGCGCGCCGGCGCGCCCCAAAACGGAAACGCTTCGCCTGTCATCAGGCGGTTCATCTTGGCGCCGACCTGGAAGCGGTTGTTGGCGTTGTCGGGTTTGTCCTTCACTTCCTTGGCGATGAAGTCGACGAGCGCTCGCCAGGGCTCGCCGGTGAGCTTGAGCGCTGCCGCCGTGCCGCGCGGAAAGCCGAGCGGAAAATCGAAACCCACCAGCACCCGCTCGCTCTTGCGCTTGAGTTCATCCAGCACGGCGTTGAGATGCTTCTCCGCTTCAACGCGGGTGGCGGGATTGTGCGCCTCGAACGCCATCTGAAAACGCACGTTGCGCTTGAGAACGCCGATCCAGATGGAATCCTGGCCGGTCGTGGGTTTGGCGGCGGCGCTCCAGTCCACCATGACGTAAGCTTGGAACAGACGCGTGCTCATGGCTCAGGCAAGCTTCACCAGCATCTTACCGGTGTTGCCCCCGGTGAAGAGATTGAGGAACGCCTTCGGCGCATTCTCAACACCGTGCTCTACGGTTTCTTCCCACTTGATGCGCCCGTCGGCGACCCATTGCGTCATGTCGGTGAGGAATTGCCCGCGCATGTCCATGAAGTCGGAAACGATGAAGCCTTGCATGCGGATACGCTTGCCCACGATGTAGGCCATGTTGCGCGGGCCGGGAACTGGCGCGGAGGCGTTGTAGATCGAGATCATGCCGCATTCGATGAACCGCGCGAACGGCCGCGCAACCTCGAGCGCCACCTCCAGATGCTCGCCGCCGACATTGTCGAAATAGATGTCGACGCCGTTGGGCGCGCCGGCGCGCACTTGCGCCAGGAGATCGCCGTTCTTGTAGTTGACGCCAGCGTCGACGCCGACCGATTTCAGCCACTGAAGCTTGGCGTCGGAACCGGCCGAGGCCACCACCGTGCAGCCCGCGATCTTGGCGAGCTGGCATACGGTTGCGCCAACCGCGCCTCCGGCCCCCGACACAAACACGGTCTCGCCCGCCTTCGGCTCGCCGATGCGATGGAAGCTTGTGTATGCGGTCATGCCGGGCATGCCCAGCACGCCGAGATAAGCCTGGGGCGGTGCGCTGCTGTTCGGCAGTTTGGTGACGACGCTCGCCGGCGCCACGAAAGCCTCACGCCATCCCAGCATCGATTCGACGAGATCGCCGGGCTGGAATTGTGGTGAGTTCGACGCCTCGATGCGGCCCACCGCGCCGCCTTGCAGTGCCTCGCCGAGTTTGAATGGCGGCACGTAACTGGGGCGGTCGTACATCCTCCC
>CAZNTI010000198.1:0-4515 GCA_964575885.1 uncultured Terricaulis sp. | reverse complement strand
AATTACGAGCCGCCGCGTTCGCCCGACGATTACGTGCACCGCATCGGCCGCACCGGCCGCGCTGGCAAGCAGGGCGCGTCGTTTACTTTGGTTGCGCCCCATGATCGCAAGAGCCTTGAGGCGATCGAGAAACTGACCGGCAAGCCGATCGAAAAAGCCGACATCGAAGGCGTACCGGTTGAAGCGCTTGGCGATCCGAACGACCGCGGCGGTCGCGGTCGCCGCGCCGAGGAACTGAAGAAAGAGCATTCCAAGCGCCTCAGCGAGAAGAAGCAGCGGTTCCAGAAGCGCGACACCGAGCGGCCCACTGCGTCGACCGAGCCGGTCGAGCCGCGCGCGGCGAAACCGGCGCGCGCTGAACCGAAGCCGGCGCAGCCGCGCCGTCAGGAAGAGCAACGCCCTGCCCCCGAGCGCAACAGCAATGGCGGCGAGGTGCAGGGCTTTGGCGATTCCACGCCAGCATTCTTGAAGCGCAAGTGACGGCCTAGCGCTTCAGCCGCGCCGCCACCTGCTTGCGAAATGTCTCGCCGTAGGGCGGGCGCAGCATGGCGATGAGTTCGCTCTTGGTCTGGCGGTAGATCGCCTTCTCGTGGCTGAATTCGCGGAAGCCGCGCTCGCCATGATAGGCGCCGATGCCCGACGGGCCGACGCCGCCGAACGGCAGGTTCTCCTGGCTGATGTGGAAGATCACATCGTTGATGGTGACCCCGCCCGAATGCGTGCGCGCAAGCAGCGTTTCGCTCTCGGACTGATCCTCCCCGAAATAATAGGCCGCCAGCGGCCGCGGGCGGGCGTTGATTTCGGCGATGGCGTCGTCGAAGCGGTCATAGGCCCGCACCGGCAACACCGGCCCGAAAATTTCCTCCTGCATCACCGCCATCTCGTCGGTGGCGCCGAGCACGATGGTGGGCGGGATCTTGCGGTGCTCCTGCTGACGGAAATCTTCGCTGGCGGGGTTGAGCTCGACGATCTCGGCGCCCTTGGCGCGGGCGTCCTCGATCAATCCGCGCACGCGGTCGTAGTGGCGCTGGCTGATGATGGCGGTGTAGTCGCCATTGTCCTTGATGGTGGGGAACATGCGGGCGATGGCGGCGCGCGAAGCGTCGACGAAGGGGCCTACGCTGGCGCGCGGGGCAAGCACGTAATCCGGCGCCAGGCAGACCTGGCCGGCGTTCATGGTCTTGCCGTTCATGACCCGGGCGGCGGTCACCGCGAGATCGGCGCTGGCGCCGACGACAACAGGCGATTTGCCGCCGAGTTCAAGCGTCACCGGCGTGAGGTTGTCGGCAGCGGCGCGCATGACATGGCGCCCGACATTGGTGGCGCCGGTGAAGATCAAATGGTCGAACGGCAGCGCCGCGAAGGCCGCGCCGACCTCCGGGCCTCCGAGGATCACTGCGATTTCGTCCTCGTCAAAATAGAGATCGAGCGTCTGGGCCATGAGCGCCGAGGTCGCGGGAGTGAATTCCGAAGGCTTGAGCATCACCCGGTTGCCCGCTCCGAACGCGCCGGCGATGGCGTCGAAAGACAGCTGCACCGGGAAGTTCCACGGCGTCATCACCCCGACCACGCCTTTGGGCTGGTAGCGCACTTCGGCTTTGGCGCCGAGGATCGCCAGCGCCGCCGGCGTCACCTTGCGCCGCTGCGGCGCCATCCATTTTTCAAGCTCGGCGCGCGCCTGCTTGAGCGGCGCGATGGCCGCGGCAATGTCGGTCAGCAGCGTCATGTCGCGCGAGCGGGCGCCGAAATCGGCGTTCATCGCCTCAACGAACTCGTCCTTGTGGGTAAGCAGCAGATCGATGCAGCGGCTCAGGCGGTCCTTGCGCAGCCGTGCGTCCGGCGCGCCTTTGGCAAGCTGGGCGCGACGCTGGAATTCGAGCGCGGCCCGCATTTGGGCCTTCGCTTCTTCCACTGAAGGGATCACAGGCTTGTTCATGGGGGCCTCGCTCAATTCAGAGGCACTCTAGCCGCTAACGTTAGCGTAAACGCAATTACCAATTTGGCGCGCCGGGGCGATCCGCATTTACCACTCGTCCACCTCCGCGCCCTAGCGTCCTCAGAAGCGTTGATTCAGGGGTGCGAGCGCGCGTGACCGATCAGACCGTATTGCTCCAGGGCTCCGATGGCCCGGCGTTGGCGCAGGAGGTCTTGGACCTGATGCGCCTTCACGGCGTGGTCCCCGCCGCCGCCAATTATACAGTGTGGCTCGACTACAGGCTGGGGCACAATCAGTCGCTTCGCGAAACGATCGATGCGCGCATCGCCTCGGGCGAGCCCTTCAACGAGAGCTTCAGCAACGACCTTTTCGAACGTTACTTCACAGCCATGGGCGCATCCGCGCAGATCGTCCTGGCTGGCGAACGCATCGCCCGCGACCTGGGCGAGGTGCTGAGCTTTATAAAAAATGCGGAGAGCAAGAGCGGCGAGTACGGCCGCACCCTGGAAACGGCAGCGACCGACCTCAATCGCGGTCTCTCTCCTGAACAGATACGCACGATCGTGGCCAGCCTGGCGGCGGCGACGCTCGACATGGCCAACCACAACCGGCGCCTGAACGAGCAATTGCAGCGCTCGAGCGGCGAGATCGACACGCTGCGCGCCAGTCTGGAATCGGTGCGCATCGAATCGCTGACCGACAGCCTCACCGGCCTCTCGAACCGGCGCATGTTCGACGAAACGCTGCGCATGCGCCTGGACGAAGCGCGCGCGCAGCAAACCGATCTCTGCCTGCTCTTGTGCGACATCGATCATTTCAAGCGCTTCAACGACACTTGGGGCCATCATACCGGCGACCAGATCCTGCGCTTCCTGGCGAGCGCGCTGCAGGCGCATGCGCGGCCCGACTATCTGGTGGCGCGTTATGGCGGCGAAGAGTTCGCGATGATCATGCCGCGCGCCAGCGTGCGCATGGCGTCGCAAACGGCCGAGGGACTGCGCAGCGCGATCCAAGCCAAGCGCCTGCGTCGGCGCTCTACCAATGAAGATCTGGGCCAGGTGACCGTATCGATGGGCATCGCCCGATTGCAGTCTGGCGACACCCCGCAAGGGCTGGTCGAGCGCGCTGACGCCTGCCTCTACGCCTCCAAGCGCAACGGCCGCAACCAGGTGACCACCGACGCCACGCCCGTGCTTTACGTTGCGTAGCGCTTCCATCGCGCCCGCGAACCGGTAGCATCGCTGCTCTCCAGGGAGAACGGCGATGGCGTACCAAAAGGTGAAGTTCGCACTCAATGACGGCCTCGCGGTCGTCACCATGAATGATCCCGCCACCCTGAACGCCGTCACCGTGGAAATGACCGCTGAGCTTGGGGATGCGTTATCTCGCGCCGCAAGCGACGCCCGCGCCGTGCTGTTGACTGGCGAGGGGCGGGCCTTCTGCTCGGGCGCGAACCTCGCCAGCGGCGCGCCGCCGCTCGACGCCGAGGGGCTGCCCGATCTCGGCGCCCGGCTCGAAAACACCTTCAATCCGTTCGTGACGATGCTGCGCGATCTGCCGATCCCGCTGGTTACGGCGGTGAACGGGGCCGCCGCCGGCATAGGGTGTTCCTTCGCCCTCATGGGCGATCTCATCGTTGCCGGCGAAAGCGCTTACTTCCTCGAGGCGTTCAGGCGCATAGGGCTGGTCCCCGACGGCAGCGCCACCTATCACCTGCCGCGCATGATCGGACGTGCGCGGGCGATGGAGATGATGCTGCTGGGAGATAAGCTGCCGGCGGCGAAAGCGCTCGAGTGGGGCTTGATCAATCGCTGCGTCCCCGACGCCGAACTGATGCCCACAGCCATGGCGCTGGCGCTGGATCTGGCCCGCGGCCCGACCAAGACTTTGGGCTTGATCCGCCGCCTGGGCTGGGCCTCGTTCGACAATGTATGGGCCGAACAATTGCACGCCGAACGTGAAGCGCAGCGCGTGGCCGGGCGCAGCGAAGACTTCAGGGAAGGCGTTCAGGCGTTCTTCGAAAAACGGCCGACCAATTTCAAGGGCGCCTGACGCTCACGCTTCGGCTTTGGCCGGGACGATGGTGACGCTTTCGCCGCAGCCGCAGGCGTCGGTCTGGTTGGGGTTGCGGAATACGAATTTCGAGGCCAGGCGCGAGACTTCGTAGTCGATCTCGGATCCCAGCAGAAACAGCACCGCTTCCGCCTTCACCAGGATGCGCACATCCCTGTCTTCGACCAGCTCATCGAACGGCTCGGGCGCTTCAGCATAATCGAGCACATATTCCATGCCGGCGCAGCCGCCATTGGTGACGCCGACGCGGAGATAGGGCTTGTCGCCCTTGGCGACGATCTCCTTCACGCGCGCCGCGGCGGCGTCTGTGAGGGTCACGATCTTGGGTCTGGGTCTGCGGCTCACGGGCTCAGCTCATGGTCAGAAAGAAAACGACGCCGACGCAGAGAAACACCACGCCAAGCGAAACCCATAACGCCGGGCTGGCGCTCGCCGGCTTATCGGCATCCTTGTCGTCGCTCATCGTCACATCCTCAAAACATGTTCAGTTCGAGCTTGGCTTCGTC
>CAZNTI010000197.1:0-4542 GCA_964575885.1 uncultured Terricaulis sp. | reverse complement strand
GCTGATGGCCGAGCTTGCCAAGATCGTCCGCTCGATCCGCAAGCTTGACGAGGACGCGCCGCACGAAACGCTGTTGGTGCTGGACGCCACCGTTGGCCAGAACGCGCTCAGCCAAGTTGAAAGCTTCCGCTCGGTGACCGAGATCACAGGCCTCGTCATGACCAAGCTCGACGGCACCGCCAAGGGCGGCGTGCTGGTGGCGTTGGCGCAGCGCCACGCGATCCCGATTCATTTCATTGGCGTCGGCGAGAGAGCCGAGGACTTGCAGCCCTTCGACGCGCAGACGTTCTCGCGCGCGCTGGTGGGATTGGAGGCGGGATAACGCCGGCGATCGTTTTGCGCCGAGACGGCCTACCCGCGAATCCGCACCGGCAACGGCACGTTGCAGACGTTGATGCGCCCGGTTGGCGCCAGGAACCAAGCCTCGCGCCGGGTGCGCCGGCTCTCGATCAGGGCGCGGAACGTGGCGCTGTCAGTGCGCAGCGCCTCGAGATTGACGCGCTCGCTTTCGGGGAGATCGGCGCCCAAGCGGACGCTGGCGATGGCGGTGCGTTCGCCGGGGGTTTCGTAAAAGCCGAGCGGGCCGGTCCCGCGCGGCATCACCGACAGCACTTCCATGCCCTGCAGGACACGCCCCACCAAAGTCACGTTGCGGTCGAGATGGCGCGGGGCGTGGCCGATGACAACGTAAAGCTCAGCGCCTGAGCCGCTGTCGGGGGTGTCGCCGCGCCCGGCGCCGACCATGCCGTAACAATGCGCAAGCCAGCTGCGCCCGCTCTGCCCGGCGACCGGAAAGCCCGACGCAAAGCCGACTTCGCGCGCGTACGAGTCCGGATCCTGGAGCCGCGTGACCTCGACGCCGGCGCGGGCGCGATCGAACTCGCCCGGCAGCGAACGCTGGGCCTGGCCGTACGATGTCTCGTCGCCCTCGTCGCGGCCCCACTGCACGACATAATTGTCCTGAGAGCGCACGATCGCGGCGCCGTCCCAGTAGTGGGCGCGCGCCAGAGCGCGAATGTTGGCGGCATGGCTCGGCGCGTACTCCGGCGCGAGTTCGATGATCACCCGCCCTCCCGGGAGCTGCATGTAGAGGGTGTTTTCGGGCTCGACGGCGCGCCAGTCAGCCGCCGGCGATTGCGCGAGAATATCGGCCATGGACGGCGCCTGCGTCTGGCCCTCCGCGGGCGCCACGCTCGCGCAAGCTGCGGCGATCGCCGCCAATACCAAGCCGCCAAACCGCATGTTCATGCTCCCGTTTGCCCACGATCTGGACCGGGAACCCGCGACAGCGCAAGCGTCTGGTCCGCGGGCCCAGGATCGTCGTATCTGGGAACATGACCGACGCCCCAGCGACCGCCAAGCCCCGCAATCCAGCGCTCTCGGGCGCACGGCAATTGTGGATCGATCTCGGGCCGATCCTGGTTTTCATAGTCGCGTTCAACGTTCTGCAGCGCATCGAGCAGGTCAAAGACGACGCCGTATACATCGCCACGGCCCTGTTCATGCTCGCCACCTTGGCCGCCATCGTGTGGAGCAAGCTCAAGACCGGGCACGTTCCGCCGGTGCTCTACGTTACGGGCGTGCTGGTGGTGATTTTCGGAGGGCTCACGCTCTATTTTCGCCAGCCGGAACTCATTCAGATCAAAGTGACGGTCACCAACCTCTTTTATGTCGCCGCGATCCTTGGATCGCTGGCGTTCCGGCAGAACATCTGGAAGCTCTTGTTCGGACACGCATACACGCTGCCTGACCGGATTTGGACGGTGTTGGCGCTGCGCTGGGCCGGCTTCTTCGCGTTCATGGCGGCCCTCAACGAGGTGCTCCGCTATTTCTATAACGACGCAAACGGCAATTTCGAAGTTTGGTTGAATACACGTCCTTTGGTGGTGTTTCCGCTATTTATTCTGTTCGCCGCCATCAACACCCCGTTGGTGCTGAAGCACACGCCCGAAGACGACGCGGCGGCGGGTCAAACCGCCCCGCGTCCCAATCCAGGCGAACAATAGCGTTGTAATTGTGCATCTTTTCGCTCAGCGCGCGAGCTTCTGGCGAACATTGGATTGATCGGCGTGGGTTCGACGCTAAGCTCCGCCGCCAGTTAGGGGGCGGCGTTCATCAATGGCTCGGTTGAATACTCCCCCTGGCGCCGAGCCATTCAAGCTCGAAAGCTCACCGAGCCATCTCCTGCATCGCGCCGAACAATTGGCCGCCGACCGGTTCACGCAATTGGTCGGCGAAAGTGTAACCTTGCGGCAGTTCGCGGTCCTGGCGGCAATCGCGGAATCCCCGGGCTTGAGCCAAAGCGAGCTTGTAAAGGCCACTGGCGTCGACCGTTCGACGCTGGCCGACATGATGACCCGGATGCAGAAGCGCAAATGGGTCAGCCGAACGCCGTCGGCGTCGGACGCGCGTGCGTTGTCGATCAGGATCGACAGCGCCGGGGCCACCATCCTGGCTGCGGCCACGCAATTCGCCATCGCCGCCGATGCGGCCATTCTGGATGCGCTGCCGCCGTCGAAGCGCAAGTCGTTTATGAACATTCTCGGCAAGCTGATCCGCGCCGCCGATGAAGCTGTGGCGAAAGCCGAGAAAGAAGCGCGCAAGCGTCAAGAAAAAGCCAAGCACGAAAAGCGCCGCCGCGCCGAAAAGGCCAAAGCCGCGCGCCGTCGATCGGAGCAGAAGGCCAAACAGCAGGCGCGTCACCAAAGTAAGCGCAAGCACGAAACGCCGCCGCTCGAGGCGCCCGAGCGGGAACGTGCGAAAGCCGGGCGCGGCAAAGGCAAGCGCGACGCGTCGCGCAAATAGGCGTCGTCAGCGGCCCAACGCCGGCAGTATTGTAGACTCGACGTCCGCCGGCATGAGTGGGCCGCGATGGACCGCAAGGATGGTTCCATCCGCGCCGACAACGAAGGTCTCCGGCACACCGACCGCCCCCAGTTCCAGCGCGAAGCGGCCACGCGGATCGAGCCCTACTTCGGCGTAAGGGTCGCCAAGCCGATCGAGGAAACGCGCGGCTGCTTCTGGCTGGTCCTTGTAGGCGACGCCGACAATCTCCACGCCCGCCGCTTCCAGCGCCATCATCTGGGGATGCTCGGCGCGGCAGGGCGTACACCAGGAGGCGAACAGATTGATTACGTAGACGCGGCCCGCGCGCGCCTCGCTCGAAACAGCTTCGCCGCCATTGAGACTCGCCAACGCGTAGGTCGGCGCCGGCCGCCCGATACGTCCGTCCGAGAATGTTTGCGGTTCGCCGCCACGCGACAACAACAGCGCCGCCACCGCCACCAAAACCGCCAAAGCCAACAGCGGCAACAGTGCAAGCGCGCGCTTCATGATTGCGGCGGCTTCGCCTTGTGATCGAGAGCGCGCACCTTTCTTGCCCAATGCACGGCGCGCAGCGCCACCGCTATCGTCAGCGCCGCCAACGCGCCCAGAGCCGCTACGTAGGCGGCAACGACATAAGACCAGCCGCCCTCGATCACAGCGCACCCTGCAAACGCGCGCTCTCAATGCGCCGTCGTTGCACCGACGCGCGCATATTGGCGAGCGTCAGCGCGATGAACAGAAACAGAAACGCTCCGGCCATGACGAAAAGCGGCCCGAGCATGCTCGCATCGATGGCGGGGCCTTCGGCGCGCAGGATGCTGGCCGGCTGGTGCAGGGTTGACCACCAATCCACCGAGAACTTGATGATCGGCAGATTGATCAGTCCAACCAGGCACAGGATCGCCGCCATGCGCCCGGCCTTCTCCTCGTCTTCGATCGCCCCCCAGAGCGCGATGTAGCCCAGATAGATCAAAAACAGCACCAGCATCGATGTCAGCCGCCCGTCCCACTCCCACCAGGCGCCCCATGTGGGTGCGCCCCAGAGCGATCCGGTGACGAGACAGATGCCGGCAAAGACAGCCCCGATTGGCGCGGCTGCGCGCGCGGCGACATCAGCCAGCGCATGCCGCCACACCAGTCCGACAAAGCTCGCCGCGCCCATGAACGCGTAGATGGCCAGCGACCACCATGCGGCGGGTACATGCAGATACATGATCCGCACGGTTTCGCCTTGCTGGTAGTCGGCTGGCGAGAACGCCAGCGCCCAGGGCAGACCAATGGCGAACAGCGCGGCCGCAACCGCTGCCGCGAGCGGCATGGCCCAGGCCGAAAGGCCCATGAAGCGGGCCGGGTTGGCGAAATAGCTCAACATTGCAGAATGTCAGGTATCAGGTGTCGGGGGCGGCCGGCAGAGGGCAATATGACACCTACTCCGCCTGCATCCTAAGCGCCGCGGCGGCGGCGATCGGGCCGAGCGCCGCGGCCCCCAGCGCGCAGCCGGCCAGGATCGCGAGTGCTGCGCCCACGTCTCGTCCCGCGGCTACGGCGGCGCCGAAAATGATCGGCGGCGCGAAGAACGGCAGCACGATCAGCGCGATCAGGACGCCGCCGCGTTTCACGCTGGCGGTCACCGCCGCGCCCACCAGGCCGACGCCGATGAACGCCGCGCACCCCAGCGCTATGCTGAGCGATATCGCAGGCAGGAGCGGCGCCGGC
>CAZNTI010000196.1:237-4544 GCA_964575885.1 uncultured Terricaulis sp. | reverse complement strand
GGTGGCGATGGCCTGCAGCACTGCGTCCGGCAGCCAGCGCTCCAGCGGCGCCACCGCCGCCGGATTGCCGCTGAACAGGCGATCCGTGAACGCATGCACGATCCACATTTTCATAAGCATTGCTATGGCGTCTGCGCCGGAGCCGCGCCAGTGCTGTCGCCGCTGAGGCGCAAGCCCCGCTCGCCCCTCAGGCGAGCGTGCATGGCCAGTTGTGACCCAAGGGGCCGTGGCCCTGCCCGAGGCCGGGCGCGCGGCGGATCGCCTCGATCAGATAGGCGCGCGCCCTTTCCACGGCCGGCTCGATCGCCACGACAAGCGCCAGATAGGTCGCGATCGCGGAGGCCAGCGTGCAGCCGGTGCCATGAGTGGCGCGGGTGGCGATGCGCGGGCTTTCGAAGACGCGATAGCCTTCGCGGGTCAGCAGCACGTCTCTGATCGTGTCGCCTTCGATGTGACCGCCTTTCACCAGCGCGGCGTAGGCGCCCAGCTGTTCCACCAACACTTCGGCGGCGTCGATCTGTCCGTCGAGGCCGCGCACCTCAACACCGGTGAGCGCCTCCGCCTCCGGCGCGTTGGGCGTGACGATCGCCACGCTCGGCGTGAGCACGTCGCGGATCACCGCGACCGCGTCGTCATCCAGAAGCCTGGCGCCGCCCTTTGCCACCATCACCGGATCGAGCACCACAGGCGCGCGCGCGCCGACCGCCTCCCACGCCGCCGCCACGAGCCGCGCGTGCGCGGCCGAACCCAGCATGCCCAGCTTCCATACATCGGCGCCGAGATCGCTCATCACCGCCTCGATCTGCTCGCGCACGATCTCCGGCGGGACGGCGTGCACATTGGTGACGCCCAGCGTGTTCTGCACCGTAATCGCGGTCACCGCGGTCATGGCGTAGCCGCCGAGCGCGGTGACGGTCTTGATGTCAGCCTGGATGCCGGCGCCGCCGCCCGAATCCGATCCGGCGATGATGAGCACGCGGCCTTTCAGTGGGGTCATCCCTCACCAAATAGGTCAGCCCGCAAACGCGCGCCATACCTTCAGCGCCTGCACGGTCTCGGCCACATCGTGCACACGCAGCATGGCCGCGCCCTTTTGCGCCGCCAGCACCGCAGCGGCGATGGAGCCGCCGAGGCGGTCCTTGCCGGCGTCGCCGGCGCGCTCGTCAATGGCCTGGATAAAGCGCTTGCGCGAGGCTCCGATCAGCACCGGGCGGCCGGTCTCAGCGGCGATGCGCCCGGTGGCGTTCAAAAGCGTCAGATTGTGCGCCAGCGTTTTGCCAAAGCCGATGCCGGGATCGACCCAGATGTCGGCGATCCCGACGCGCTCGGCCGCAGCGATCCGCGCGCGCAGAAAGGCGATCACCTCGGCGACGACGTCAGTGTAGCGGGGCTCGGCCTGCATGGTGGCCGGCTCGCCCTGCATGTGCATCAACACCACCGGCTTGTGCAGCGACGCCGCCGTCTCCAGCGCCCCCGGCCCGCGCAGCGCCATCACGTCGTTCCAGAGCGACGCGCCGGCATTGATGGCCGCGCGCGCAACGTGAGCTTTCATCGTGTCGATCGAAATCGGGGCGCGGGTGGCGGCGCGCAGCGCCGCGATCACCGGCACCACACGCGCGATCTCCTCGCGCTCTTCCACCGGCGCAGCCCCCGGGCGGGTGGACTCTCCGCCCACGTCGAGGAGGTCGGCGCCGGCGTCCAGCATCGCCAGACCCCGCGGCGCCAGCGCCCCGTCGGCGGCGCCGCCGTCGGAGAAGGAATCCGGCGTCGCATTGAGCACGCCCATGACGTAAGGGCCGCCCGCGAGCCTTGGCGGCGGCAGTGAAAGAGCTATCATGGACGGCGCATGACAAAGCCGGCCTGGCCGCGCAACCCCTTGAGCGCAGCCCCCGCCAGCGCCATATGCCGCGATCACAGACACACGATCAAACGGATCAAAGGCTTAGGACACCGGTGGCAAGCGACCCCGCTCATCGCCGCAGGGCAGCGCTGCACGCAATGAAGGGCTTTGCCTATCGCTGGCGCCTCAGATTTGAGCCTGTGATCACGCCGCTCTTCCGCGCCTGGTGGCGGTTCAGACGGCCGATGACGTTGGGCGTGCGGGGCGTCGCCTGCGACGAACAGGGTCGCGTGCTGCTGATCCGGCACACCTATATGCAGGGCTGGCACTTCCCCGGCGGCGGCGTCGAGCACGGCGAGACCGCCCTCGAGGCTATCGTGCGGGAAATGGCGGAGGAAGCGGGCGTGCTTGCGCTGGGCGCACCCAAGCTGATCGGGCTTTACGCCAACCACGCCAACTTCCCCAACGACCACATTGCGCTTTATCTGTTCGATGCTTGGAGTCAGGGCGCGGCCACGCAGGTCAATGAAATTGCCGAGTCGCGCTTCTTCGCGTTCGACGCCTTGCCCGCCGACGTCAGCCGGGCTACGCGCCGGCGGGTGGCGGAACTGTTCGAAGGGGCCGACATAAGCCCGCATTGGTAGGAGCAAGCCGTGCGCTATCTGCACACCATGATCCGCGTCGGCGATCTCGACGCTGCGCTCGATTTCTTCTGCGCCAAGCTTGGCCTGATCGAGATCAACCGCATGGAGAACAGCGGCGGACGCTTCACGCTAGTGTTCCTGGCGGCGCCGGAGGACGTCGAGATGGCGCGCGAACGCAAGGCCCCGATGGTGGAGCTCACGTATAATTGGGATGAGCACGCGTATGACGGCGGCCGCAATTTCGGCCACCTCGCCTATCGCGTGAAGGACATCTACGCGATCTGCCGCAGGCTGATGGATGCAGGCGTCACCATCAACCGGCCGCCGCGCGACGGCCACATGGCGTTCGTGCGCTCACCCGATGGCATCTCGATCGAACTCTTGCAGGAAGGCGAGCGCCTCGCGCCGCAGGAGCCGTGGGCCAGCATGGCCAACACCGGCGCCTGGTAGAGCAAAAGCAGAGCCGCGCTCCCTCGACGGAAGCGCGGCTCGATCTCGACTTCGTGGCCGTGATCTATTGCGAATATTGCTCTGACACGTAGAGCGTCGAGTCTTGAAGGTCGCCCTGCGCGTAGGTTCCGACCCACACGTCGTACTGGCCCGATGGCGCCGATTGGAACGCCACCGACGGATTGGCGCCGATATTGCCGCCATCGTCATCGCAGACCCAATTGCCCTGACCGTCATTGATGACGAGCGTGGTGTCGGCTTCGGAATTGACCGAGAAGATGAGCGGGCCTGTACCCGTCCAGTTCACGCGATAATCCGGCGCCTGCGCGATCCAACCGACGCAAGTGTCGACGCCAAGCACGGCGGCGTTGATCGAGCCGCCGGCCGCGATCGCCTGCGTGTGCGGATCGGGCGTGAAGCCCGCCGCCATATCGACCGCGCCATAGGCGGGGTCGAGCGAAAAATCCGGGCCGTCGCCGACCGCGCCGGCGCTCTCGTCGGGGGCCAGTTCGGAAATCCGCAGCGTGCCGGTGGCGGTTTCGTTCTGGGCGCCGAAGCGGCCGAGCCAGACCTGATAGCGGCCGCTGGCTGGATCGTCCCAGCCGACACGCGGATTGAGATTGCCGCCGCTGTCGTCGTCGCAGACCCAGCTCCCGTTTGGAGTCCGTACTACGAGCGTGGTGTCGGCGTCTGACGCGCCGCTGATGTAAAGCGGCCACTCGCCGGCGCGATAGTTCAGCGTGAACGAGGCGCGCGCATCGATGTAACCGGCGCAGCTTTCATTCAGCGTCGAGGCGTCGATGGCGCCGCCGCCGTTGACGGTGACGGTGTAGGGATCGGGCTCGAAGCCGTTGGTCAGCGACACCTGCCCGTAGACGCCGGGGGCGCTGGTGTTGACCCGCTGCGCGTAGGCCGGCGCGGTCATGAAGCCCAGCGCCGCCATCGCGGCTAAGGCTTGTCCAAGTGCTTTCATGCGACTCCCCTCTGAAGGCGGCGCCATCATCGGCTGCGAACGCGCCAACGCAAGTCAGAACTGACATTTTGGCAATTTTCAGCGCCGCCCGAACAATTTCTCGATGTCGGACAATTTCAACTCGACGTAGGTGGGCCGGCCGTGATTGCACTGGCCGGAAAACGGCGTCGACTCCATCTGGCGCAGCAGCGCGTTCATTTCGTCGCCAGTCAGGCGTCTCCCGGCCCGTACCGAGCCATGACAGGCCATCGACGAGCACACAGCTTCCAGCTTTTCCTTCAGCGCATGCGCTTCGCCAAGCTCTGCGATGTCGTCGGCGAGGTCGCGCAGCAAACCACGCGCGTCAATGTGGCCGAGCAGCACCGGGGTTTCGCGCACCAGCACGGCGCCGGCGCCGAAC
>CAZNTI010000196.1:0-227 GCA_964575885.1 uncultured Terricaulis sp. | reverse complement strand
ATCTCCGATGTGATTGCTCTCGTAGCTCAGCTCTTGGTGGCCGCGGCCGCCGAACGGCTCGATCACCAGCCCCAGCTGCGCCAGTTCTTCAGCCCGCGCGACGAGTGACTCGGCTTCGCTCGCATCAAGCTCCACCACTTCGGGAATGAGCAGCGCCTGCCGGCGCACGCCGCCATCGGCCAGCAACTGATACATGCGCTCATAGACCAGCCGCTCGTGCGCCGCGT
>CAZNTI010000195.1:0-4577 GCA_964575885.1 uncultured Terricaulis sp. | reverse complement strand
GAATCTGGCTGACGCCGTGCTCGCGCATGAGTTCGACCACGGTGCGCAGCGGCGCATCGGCGTCAGCGGTGAGCGGGCGCGACTTCAGACCGCGCAGCAAGTCCTCGACGAAGCCCAGTTCCTGCGCGGTCTCGCTGAAACCGTGCTCCTTCATCCAGTCGTCGCGGAGGAATTTCGACACGTAGCGGTTGCCGTGATCGGGCAGCACCGTCAGCACCACTTTGCCGGGTCCCAATTCCTTGGCGATTTCGATCGCCACATGCACGTTCGATCCCGACGAGCCGCCGCAGAACAGACCCTCCTCGCGCACCAGCCGGCGCGCCATCACGAAGCTGTCGCGGTCGTTCACCTGGCGCATGTCGTCGACGACGGAGAAATCCATGGCGCGGCATTCGATGTCTTCGCCGATGCCTTCCACCATATAGACGTGTGCGGTCGGCAGCGTCTTGGTGTGAAAGAGATGATAGTGCACCGAGCCTAGGGGGTCGGCGCCGATAATTTTCACGTGCGGCGCATGCTCCTTCAGGTAGCGGCCGACGCCCGAGACGGTGCCGCCGGTGCCGGTGCCGCCGACGAAGGCGTCAAACTTGCCGCCGTCGGTGTCCTCGAAGATTTCGCGCCCGGTGGAATGATAATGCGCCTCGATGTTCCACTGCGAGTGGTACTGATCGACATAGAAGGCGCCGGGGGTTTCTTCCGCGATGCGCTTGGCGACGTTGACGTAGTGCTCGGGCGAGTCGCCCGGCACATCGGTGGGGGTGATGATCACTTCGGCGCCGTAGGCGCGCAGCGAATCCTGTTTTTCCTTGCTCATCTTGTCGGGCATCGTGAACACGCAGCGATAGCCCTTGATCGCCGCCGCCATGGCGAGACCCTGGCCGGTGTTGCCGGAGGTGTTCTCGATGATGACGCCGCCGGGCTTGAGGATGCCGGCGGCCTCGGCTTTCTCGACGATGTAATTGGCCATGCGGTCTTTGATCGAGCCGGCCGGATTGAGATACTCGCACTTCACCCACACTTCGGCGGCGCCGGCGGGCACGACCTTGTTGAGCTTGACCAGCGGCGTTTTGCCGATGGCGGCGAGGATGTTGGGCTTCAGGTTCATGAGATCCCTTGGGGTTGAATTTTCCGGCTGCTTAGGCCGATTTTCGCCGCCTGTCACACCCGGCCCGCGCCGCTCAACGCCGCCCGATGCGCTTGATCTCCCACTCAAGCTCAACGCCGTGTTTTTGCAGCACCGCCGCGCGTACGTCCTCGCCCAGGCCTTCGATGTCGGCGGCAGTCGCCTCATCGACGTTGATCAGGAAATTGGCATGCTTTTCGCTCACCTGCGCGCCGCCGCGGCGGGCGCCGCGCATGCCTGCTTCATCCACCAACTTCCAGGCCGAGAGCTTCTCGCCGCTCGCCGCAACCGGATTCTTGAACGTCGAGCCGCCGGTTTTCTCGCGGATCGGCTGGCTGGCTTCGCGCTGGGTTGTGATCTCGGCCATCCGCGCGGTCACTGCCTCCGACGTTGAGGCCCCGCCTCGAAACGTCGCCTCGATCCAGATGATCGGTTCGGCGATGGCGTTGCGGCGATAGCTGAAACCGAAATCGGCGTTGGCGAACGTGCGCCGCCGCCCCGTGCGATCGAAGCCCCAGGCGCTTTCGAGGACATCGCGGGTTTCGCTGCCGTAGCAGCCGGCATTCATGGTCAGCGCGCCGCCGATCGCGCCGGGAATGCCAGCGTAGAACTCAAGTCCGCCGATGCCCGCCTTCGCGGCGGCCTTTGCGACCATGGCGTCGAGCGCGCCGGCCCCTGCGGTCAACCGTTGGGTTGGGGCGTCGGCCGCAATCTGCGCGAAGGCGCGTCCCGCCAGCCGGATCACCACGCCCGCCACGCCGCCGTCGCGCACGATCACGTTCGACCCCACGCCGAGCACCGTCACCGGGATTTCCGGCGCCAGGTCGCGCAGGAAGTGCGACAAATCCTCTGCGTCGGCCGGCAGGAACAACGCCTCCGCAGCCCCGCCGACCCGGAACCAGGTGAAGGGCGCGAGCACGGCGCCGCGCTCAATCCGGCCGCGCACCGCAGGAAGCGTCAGATCACTCATTGTTGATGCGCTATGTCATGGTTTTTGGCGTCCGCAAAGCGCCCCGCGCTCGCCATGCCGCGCGCCGCAGCGCATACTAGGCTCGCATTTCCAAGGGAGCTTCACCCATGCGCATGGCTTTACTCGCCGCCGCAGGCCTCATGCTCGCCGCGTGCGCGCAGACCGGCGCCAACACCGCCAGCACCGCGCCGCAAGCCGATCGCGACTGCTTCACCAACAACAGCGTCAACGGCTACAATGTCATCGACGCGAACACCGTTGCGGTGTCCGCCGGCACGCGGCGCTATCTGCTCACCACCAATTTCAACACCCGCGACCTCGACTGGGGCGAACGCATCGCGCTTCGCTCCACCACCAGCTGGATATGCACCGGCAACGGTCTCGGCGTTGAGATCATCGGCGGCGATCCCCGCCGCACGTACTACATCACTGGAATCGTCCGGGCGCCGGAGGAAGAGCCGGCGCAAGGCAGCTGAGGTTTCCGAGGAGGGAAAGCATGCTCCGTTCCGTATTGCTCGGCGCCGCTGCGCTGGCGCTCAGCGCGTGCGCCGGCGCGCAAACCGCCGACACCGGCGCGCGCGCAGAGCGCGATTGCTTCCGCGCGCTCGATGTCAACGGCTACGGCGTCGTCGATGCGAATCGCATCCGCGTCACCGTCAGCCCCCAGCGCCAATACATCCTCACTATTCCCCAGAACACCCGCGACCTCGATTGGACGCACGCGATCTCGATCCGTTCGGTGACCAGTTTCATCTGCGTGGGTAGCCCCTCGGGCGTGCAGCTGATGGGCGGCGACCCGCCGCTGCCCTATCAGGTCACGGCCATTGAACGCGCCCCGCAAACGGCGCCGCTCGGAAGCTAAGCCGTGGCGGCAATGTTGGCGCGCCGGGCAATCCGGCCGAGCGCGCCTTTGATCAGCACGTCGAGCTGGCTCATCGGCTGGTAGTCCGCCGGCGCGACGAAGCTCACGCGCTCCTCCGAGATGAGCCGGCTGATCTTGTCCAGGCTGCGCGGCTCGTTCCACTGATAGGGATCGAGCACAGCCACGGCGCAGCCGCCCTGGCTCGTCACCATCTTCATCGACGGGATGTCGGTCTCGCCGTCGCCGATGAAGATCATGCGCTCGAACGGCACGCTGCGCGCATCGGGGGCCATGAAGCGATTGATCGCCGCTCCATCCCAGCTGTTCTCGATGCCCTTGTTGATGCGGAACAGGTATTGGGTCTTGGTGGTGTAATTGATGGCGACGCTGGGCCAGCGCGCCTCGCCGTTGATGTCGAACAGGAAGCGCGACGCAAACACCTGCCGGAACCGTCCGAACAGCGGACAGCCTTCGATCATTTCGTAGATGCCCGAGGAAATCACGTAATGGTCGAGGGAAAACCCCAGATCATCGGCGAACGCATTGGTGCGCTCGAACCAATGGTCGAGCCCATCGAACAGATCGGGATCGCGGCCGGCGTCGCGCAGCGCCGCGCGCGTCACCGGCCGACCGGCGGTGCGCGCGCGATCCAGCATCAAGTGCATGTAGACCAGGATTTCGTCGGCGTCCTCAGCTTTGGCCAGGCGTTTCACGTCGAGCCAGAATTCTGCGTGACTCATGCCGGCGATATCGGGAACGAAGCTGCGTTCGTGCAGATTGCCGCGCGCCAGGGTGCCGTCGAAATCGTAGACGATGGCGGCGCGGGGACGGCTGGAGCGGTGCGCGGTGTCGGCCATGATCTAACCGGCTGCGCGGAGTCGGGCGCTGGAGTCAAACGTTGCGAAACCGCACCGAGATCCTTCGGGCGCGCGGGATCAATCAGCCACGGTGTCAAAACCTCATCGCGCCACTTCCTCACGCCGCCGCGAGTTTACTCGGCAATGCGTTGGCGTGGTGGGTGATGTCGCCGGCGCCCAGGCACACGACTATGTCGCCGGGCTTGGCTTCCGCGCGCACCAGCGCGGGCAGATCGTCGAGGCTTGCAAGCCGGATGACGCGCGGATGGCCGCTGCGCTCGATACCCTTGGCCAGAAGATCGGCGCTGGCGCCTTCGATGGGGGCCTCGCCGGCGCTGTACACGTCGGCGATCACCGCCACGTCGGCGTCGCCGAAACAGGTGCAGAACTCGTCGAACAGATCGCGCAACCGGCTGTAGCGATGCGGCTGCACGACCGCGATCACACGGCCCTCGGTGAGCTCGCGCGCAGCATTCAGCACCGCTTTGATCTCCACCGGATGATGGCCGTAATCGTCCACGATGCGCACATCGTTCCACGTGCCGGTGGTGGTGAAACGCCGGTTGACGCCGGCGAATTTGCGCAAGCCCATGCGTATGTCGCCGTCATAGACGCCCAATTCGCGCGCGACGGCGATGGCGGCGACCGCGTTCTGCACGTTGTGGCGTCCGGCAACCGGCAGGAACAAATCGTGCAGCGTGACGCCTGGCCCTGCGCCCTTGCGCCGCGCCACGACATCGAAGGTGGTGCCCTGCCGGCCGGGGC
>CAZNTI010000194.1:0-4581 GCA_964575885.1 uncultured Terricaulis sp. | reverse complement strand
CGCATTCCTGCAGGCGTACGTGTTCGCGATCCTCACCTGCATCTATCTCAACGACGCGCTTCACCCCGGGCACTAGCACCCGGGTCGAGCATCAACCCAAAGGGGGAGAATACTTATGGACGCAACTGCAGCAGCTTACATCGGCGCCGGCCTCGCATGCCTCGGCATGCTGGGCGCCGCCATCGGCGTGGGCCTCATCTTCGGCAACTTCCTTTCCGGCGCCATGCGTAATCCGTCGGCGGCGCCGGGCCAATTCGGCAACCTCATTTTCGGCTTCGCGGTGACCGAAGCGCTCGGCATTTTCTCGCTGCTGATCGCGCTGCTGCTGCTGTTTGTGGTGCCGAAGTAAGAGCATCCTGATGGCTGACGCGCCCGCCGACACCGCAGATCACGCCGCCGACGCCGCCCACGGCGCGGAAGCGGCCGCCCATGGCGGCGAGCATGCGGCGGCGTTTCCGCCGTTCGACGCGTCGCTGTTCGCAAGCCAGCTGATCTGGTTTGCGCTCACGTTCGCGGCGCTCTATTTCGTGGTTGCGCGCATGGTGCTGCCGACGGTGGCGCGGGTGCAGGCGCGGCGCGCCGGCACCATCGCCTCCGATCTCGACACCGCGGCCAAGAAGGGCGCGGAGGCCGACGCCGCCAGGCAGGCAATGGAAAAAGCCGTCGCTTCGGCGCGCGCGGAAGCCCGCGCGACCATTGACGCGGCGCGCGCCGATGTCATGGCCAAGCTCGCCGCCGACCAGCAGCAGGCTGAAACCCGCCTGCTGCAGCGGATCGAGACGGCGGAGACCCGCGTGGACGCAGCGCGCCAGAGCGCGCTCGCGGAAGTGCCGGCGATCGCGGAAGCCCTGGCGCGCGAGATCGCCGACAAGATCGCCCCGCAGGGCGCCGGCAAGAAGCCCGCGCGCCAGCGCGTGGCGGGAGACGCGTGATGGCCTGGTTTGGCGACGCCACCAACATTGCTTTCCTGGCGCTGGTGCTTTTTGTGGGGCTGCTGATCTGGCTCAAGGTTCCAGCGCAGCTGATGGCGATGCTTGATGCGCGCAGCCAGGCAATTGCGCGCGATCTGCAGGACGCGCGCCGCTTGCGCGAGGAAGCCGAGCGGCTGCTCACCGAGTACCGAGCCAAGCGCGCCGTCGCCGAGAACGAGGCCAAGGCCATCGTCGACGCTGCTAAGGAGCAAGCCGCCGCCGTCGCCGAGGAAACCCGCCTCAACATCGAGGCGGCGATGGCGCGGCGCGAGCGCCAGGCCGAAGAGCGCATCGCCAACGCCGAAGCCAAGGCGTCCGACGAAGTACGCGCCGCCGCCGCAGAGGCAGCGCTCGCCGCCGCAGAGCGCATGATCCGCGAACGCATGACCGACGATGCCCAGGCCGCCTTGGTGGTCGAGGGCGCGGCCGAGTTGAAGCGTAAGTTCGGCTGACGGCGCTTAGCGGCCGGGGCTGGCTTCCAAGCCGGTGTGATGGGCGATGAACGCCCACATGTCAGCGAATTCCTCCACCAACTGATCGGTCGACCGTCCCGCGCCGTGACCGCCGCGCGTCTGGATGCGGATAAGGCGCGGGGCTTGGCCCGGTGCGGCGGCGCCGCCTTGCGCTGCCTGCATGCGTGCGGCGTACTTGAACGAATGGCCAGGCACGACGCGGTCGTCGGTGTCGGCGGTGGTCGCCAGCACGGCGGGATAGTCCGCGCCATCGCGCACATTGTGATAGGGCGAATAGGCGTAGAGGTTGCGGAAGTGCGCTTCCTGCGCGGGGTCGCCGTAATCGTCGGTCCAGAAGCGCCCAGCCGAGAATTGCGTATAGCGCAGCATGTCCATGACGCCGACCTGGGGCAGAGCGGCCGCGAACAAATCCGGCCGCTGATTGATCACCGCGCCGACCAGCAGCCCGCCATTGGAGCGGCCTTGCGCGGCAAGATGCCGGCTCGAGGTCCAGCCCATGGCGATCAGATGTTCGCCGGCAGCGACGAAGTCGTCGTAGACGTTCTGCTTGTTGAACAGGCGCCCGCCATCGTGCCACTCGGCGCCGTACTCACTGCCGCCGCGAATGTTGGCGAGCACGAACACGCCGCCCATCTCAAGCCACTGCAAACGCTGCGGCTGAAACGCCGGCAGCTGCGCGGCGTTGAAGCCGCCGTACCCATACAGCAAGGTCGGGCGCGCGCCGTTCGGGGTCACGTCGCGGCGATGCACAATGAACATCGGCACCCGGACGTCGTCTCGCGATGGGTAAAACACCTGCTCGACGACGTAGTCGTCGGGATTGAAATCCACTTGCGGCGCCCGGAAGCTCGCGCTCTCGCCGTCGCGGGTGTCGAAGCGATAGATGGTCGGCGGCCTGTTGAAGCTGGAAAAGCTGTAATAGCTGATCGGACTTTTGGCCGAGCCCCCGAAGCCCTGCACCGAGCCCAGCCCCGGCAGCGCCACCTCGCCCCCCAACGGGCGGCCCGCAAGCGTGTAGCGGCGCACGGTTGAACTTGCATCGGTGAGATAGCGCGCAACGATCTGCGACCCAACTTGCGCCGCTCCGACCAGTACGTCATCGCGCTGCGCCACGAGGGTGCGCCAACGGCTTTCCTGGGGACGCGCCGGATCGATGCTGACAATGCGCCCGCGCGGCGCGCCGCGATTGGTGAGAAACACCAGCCGGCCGTCATGCCCCGCGCCGACGAGTTGGTAATCGTTCTCGAAACCGGCAACCAGCACCTGCGGGCGCGGATTGGGGCTCTGAAGATCGATCAGCACGATCTCGTATCGTTCATCGGTGCCGCGGCTGACGGTGATCGCCAGCCAGCGCTCGTCGCCCGAGACCTGCGCCACGATGTTGTCCCCGGGGTGATCCGGGCGCGCATAGATCAGCTGATCCTCGCTCTGCTGGGCGCCGATCCGGTGCGCGTAGACGGCATGGTTGTAGTTGAGCGCCGTGAACATCTCGCCTGCGGGAGGCTCTGGGTAGCGCGAGTAGTAAAAGCTCTGCCCATCGGGATGCCAGGCGATGGCGGTAAACTTCGCCCAGCGCACCTCGTCGGCCAGCGTCTCGCCACTGGCGACATCAAGCACGCGGATGATGCGCCAGTCGCTGCCGCCGTCCTGGACGCTGTAGGCGACGCGTGACCCGTCCGGGCTGGGCTCGAAGTCGGCGATGTTGGCGGCGCCGTCCTGGCTCCAGGTGTTGGGATCGAGGAGCAGCCGCGGCGGGGCGTCCACGCCATCCTGCACATAGAGCGCGGCCTGGTTCTGGCCGGCGCGCTGGTGGGTGAAGAACAGCCGCTCGCCACGCTGCACCGGCGTCGAATACTGATCGTAGCTCCAGAGCTGGCGCAGCCGCGCCTCGATCGGCGCGCGCTCGGGCAGTGCGTCGAGATAGGCGCGGGTGACGCGGTTCTGCGCCTCGACCCACTGCGCCACTTCAGGGGCGCTGCGCACATCCTGCTCGAGCCAGCGGTAGGGATCGCGCACGGCAACACCATGCAACACATCCACCTGCTCGACGGTGCGCGATGGCGGATAAACGACGCCAGCCTGCGTCTGCGCCGATGCAGCGCCCCCCAGGAGCGTGCCGCACACCAGAGTCGCCATCACCAAACGCCTCATCTCCCCGCTCCTCCGCACCTGTTTTATTCGGCTGCCTGGCTCGCCGCCGGCTGGTTTTCCCCGCGCCGCCAGCGCAGTTTCGGCTGCCGCGCGGCGCGTGTGTCGTCGAGGCGGCGTAGCGGTGTGAATTTGGGCGCCTGCTTGAAGAAGTCTACTTCGCCAGCGTTCACGCGCTCGGCCAATGCAATCATCACGTCTGCGAAGCGGTCCAGTTCGCGCTTGGGCTCGGTTTCGGTGGGTTCGATCAGCATGGCGCCGTGGACGACCAGCGGGAAGTAAGTCGTGAACGGGTGGTACCCTTCATCCAGCAGCGCCTTCGCCATATCGATGGTTTCGACGCCTTTTGGCTTTATGCTTGAATCATCGAGCAGCACTTCGTGCATGCAGGGTCGTTCGCCGAAGGGTGCGCTGAAATACGGCTTCAGACGCGCGAGCAGATAGTTTGCGTTGAGCACCGCGTCTTCGGCGACTTGGGCGAGACCATCGGACCCGTGGCTTAGCATGTAGGTGAGCGCGCGCGTGAACATGCCCATCTGGCCGTGGAAGGCGCACATGCGCCCGAACGCTTGCGTGCCTTCGCCGTGTTCGCGGAGTTCACGCGTCCCACCCTTCAGCACGATGCGCGGCACCGGAGCGAATGGCGCGAGCGCTGCCGAAAGCACGGTGGGGCCAGCGCCCGGGCCGCCGCCGCCGTGCGGCGTCGAGAAAGTTTTGTGCAGGTTGATGTGCATCGCGTCGACGCCCAGGTCGCCGGGGCGCACCTTGCCGACGATGGCGTTGTAATTGGCGCCGTCGCAGTAGAAGTACGCGCCGGCCGCGTGGATGGCGTCCGCGATGTTTTTGATCTCCGGCTCGAACAGCCCGCACGTGTTAGGGTTGGTGATCATGATCGCGGCGACGTCGGGGCCAAGCTTGGCCTTGACGTCATCTAGGTGCACGCGCCCATCATCGCGCGCCGGGATCTCGTCGACGGTGAAACCGGCGGC
>CAZNTI010000193.1:0-4614 GCA_964575885.1 uncultured Terricaulis sp. | reverse complement strand
CTGGATACGCAAGGCGCCCAGCGCGCGCGACGCCGATCGTGAGATGATGCAGCGCGCCGTCCAAAGCGACGACGGCGCCGTCCACGCCATCACCCAATATGCCGTGCTTTCGGAGGCGGCGCAGCGCGCAGCATGGGTGGGGCTGCGCCCCATCACCGGGCGCACGCATCAATTGCGCTTTCATATGGCCGAACTCGGCCACGCCATCGCCGGCGATCCGAAGTACAAGTGCGACCGCCCGCTCCCGAACGATCTGCAGGGTCCGCTGCAATTGCACGCGCGGGCGCTGCGGCTGCCGCATCCGTCAGGCGGCGTGCTGAAAGCCGTGGCGGCGTTGCCGGCGCACATGCGTGCGGCGTTCGAGCTGATGGGGTTTGACGCATCCGACGGCGATGATCCCTTCGCCCCGTTCGAGGCGCGCCGATGACGCGCCTCGACGCCGAAGCGCTGTCGCTTGCCGCACGCCAGCTCTTGAGCAAAGGCGACGCCGACGGCGCCGAGCGCGTTCTGGCGCCGGTCTTCAAGCACCTGCGCGGCGACGCGGCGAGCCTGCACCTGATGGGTCAGATCAAGAAGGCGCAGAACAAGCTGGACGAAGCCGAGCGTTACCTGCGCAGCGCCGTGGCGTTCAGCCTGAGCGAGGGCGCCTACTACAATGATCTCGGAGTCGTGCTGCAGGCGCGCGGTGAGCTTGGGGAGGCCAAGAAGGTGCTGCGGGCGGCGCTTGCGTTGATCCCGGGGGCGGCGGCGGTGCGCGTCAACCTGGTGCAGTGCCTGCTGGCGTCAGGCGAATTGGCGGAAGCCGAGAAGGAAGCGCAAGCCTACATCAAGGCGCAGCCCGGGGCCGAGGCTTGGACGCTGCTGGGGCAGGTGCAGCGCGCTCAGGATCGTCACATCGAGGCGCTCGCTTCTGCGGAAGCGGCGTTAAAGTTCGGTCCCAAATTGCGCGGGCTGCGCTACAATCATGCCGCTGCGCTCGATCGGCTCGGGCGCACTAAGGAAGCGCTCGATGTCTACGAAGCGCTGGCGCGCCACGACCTCGACACGCCTGATCTCGCGCTTAACTTCGCGCGCGCGCTTTTCCTCGAGGGCCGCAAAAAGGACGCCGAGGCTGTCGCCGAGCGTGGCGTCGATGTGTTCCCGTCGTCGGCGCCGCTGCACACGACGCTGGCGCGGATGCGCTGGCTGCGCGGCGACGGCGAGGCGTCCACCGAACGCATCGAGAAGGAGATCGAGCGTCGCCCGAACGATTTGGCGCTGCGCTTGGCGTGCGCGGACATCCTGCATCGCGGCCAGCATCTGCCCAAAGCGCTGCGGGTGCTTGATCAGGCGCTGCGCATCGCGCCCAACACGCCGGCGTTGCTCAGCGCCTTCGGGATCGTGCTCGACGAACTCGATCGCCCGCTCGATGGCTTGAAGGTATTGCAGCGTGTGGTCGAGCTCACCAACGGCGCGCGCTCAGCTCATCGCAATATGCTGTCGACCCTGCTGCGGGCGGGACGTCCGGAAGATGCGCTCAAGGTGGTGCGCGCGCTGCGCGCCGATGACAAGGAAGAGCAGTATTTGATCGCTTGCGAGGCGACCGCGCAGCGTATGCTGGGCGATCCCGCCTACAAGACCTGGTGCGACTTCGACTCGTTTGTGCGCATTTACGATATTCCCGCTCCGCGCGGCTTCTTTACGCCTCAGAACTTCAACGCCGCTTTGGCGGAGGTGTTGCGGGCGCAGCATCGCACCAACGCCCACCCTCTGGATCAGACGCTGCATCGCGGTTCGCAAACCCAGCGCAGCCTGCTGGCGCTCGACGATCACCACATCAAATCGCTTATGGCAGCCGTCGATGTCGCCGTGCGCGACTATATCACGCGACTGCCCCAGGAACCTGACCACCCGATAGGCCATCGCCGCGGCAAGCATTATCGCTACAGCGGATTGTGGTCGTTGCGCCTGACCAGCGAAGGCTACCAGCCCAACCATGTCCACGATCGCGGTTGGATCAGCTCGGCCTACTACGTCAACGTGCTGCCGGCGGAGCGTGTCCGCAATCCTCAGTCCGGCTGGTTGCGGCTGGGGGAGCCCAATCGGCCGCCCCTGGGATGCGGGCCGGAGCGCATGATTGAACCGAAACCGGGTCAACTCATTCTGTTTCCTTCCTACATGTGGCATGGCGTGGCGTCGTTTGAGGGCGATGAACGCCTGAGCGCTGCGTTCGACGTCATTCCTGGATAAGTGGAGGAGATTGGCGATGCCGAAGATTGATCCCGCCACGGCGCCGCAGGGCCAGGGCAGCCGCTATCCGGCGCAGTACGCAGGCCCGTGCCTGCAGCGGCGCTGGGTGCGGCTCGGCGATGCGGCGGGCCTCACGCAGTTCGGCGTGAACCTGCTGACGCTCGATCCCGGCGTCTGGTCGAGTCAGCGACATTGGCACGCCGAGGAAGACGAGTTCGTGTACGTGATAGAGGGCGAGGTGGTGCTCATCACCGACGCCGGCGAGCAGGTGATGCGCGCAGGCGACAGCGCTGGGTTCAAGGCCGGCGTGCGCGACGGGCACGCGTTGCAGAACCGCTCGGATCAGCCGGCGCGGCTTCTGGTGGTCGGCACGCGCAGCGATGCCGACTGGGGCGAGTATTCGGATATCGACATGAAATTCGGGCCCGGCCGCTACAGCTCCGGCGGCAGCTACACGCGCAAGAACGGGGCGCCCATTTGAAGCGGCTTGCAGTGTTCGATCTCGACGGCACATTGGTGGATAGTCGCCAAGCGATCGGCGATGCGGTCGCGACGGCCTGGCGCGACCTCGGCCTTGAGCCCCCGAGCTACGACCAATCGCGACGCATCGTGGGACTGTCCCTGGATCGGGCGCTGCGCACGCTTGCCCCGGCGCTGCCCGAGGCGCGCGTGCCCGAGCTCACGCGCGCCTACCAGAACGCGTTCGTCGCAAAGCGCGAAGCCGGCCAACACGAGCCGCTGTACGTCGGCGCGCGCGAATCGCTGTTGGCGCTCAAGCGCGATGGCTGGGCGCTGGGGGTCGCCACCGGCAAATCGCGGCGCGGCATCGCGCACGTGTTCTCGCACCACGGCATCGGCGATCTTTTCGAGGCGGCGTTCTGCGCCGATGACGGCCCCGGCAAACCCGATCCGCACATGCTTGAACTCAATATGCGCGCGCTGGGCTATGAGCCCGCGCAGACGGTCATGATCGGCGACACCAGCTTCGATATGGAGATGGCGCGGGCGGCGGGTTGCTATGCGCTCGGCGTCACCTGGGGATTCCACACCGCCGATGAGATTCGCGACGGCGGCGCCCACGTTCTCGTTGACGCCTTCGCCGATCTTGACGCAACTCTGGCGCAGTGGCGACCGGAGGGCGAGGCATGACGGATACAACGGCGCCGAAGCGGTTCTATGTCGAGGCGGCGGCTGTGGCTGCGCCGGAGGGCGGCTTTACGGTGATGCTGGATGCGCGCACGTTGCGTACGCCCGCCGGCAACGCCTTCATCGTGCCGACCCTGGCGCTGGCGCAAGCGTGCGCGGCGGAGTGGAGCGCTCAAGGCGCGCACATCCTGCCGGCGGCCATGCCGGTGACGCAAATGGCGTTTGCTGCGCTCGACTGGACCGGCGATCGTCGCGCCGACCGCATCGCCTATGTTGCGGCCTATGGCGAAACCGATCTCTGCTGCCACCGCGCCGAGCAGCCGGTGGAACTGGTGGCGCGCCAAGCGGCGGTTTGGGATCCGCTGGTGCAGTGGGGCGACGCTGAACTCGGGGCCAAGCTGCCCGTGGTCACCGGCGTTATCGCCGCGCCCATCGACGAGAGCGTGCTCGACACTTTGCGCGCGCACGCGGACGCGCTGGACGACTTCCGCCTGACGGCGCTGACGCAAGCCACAGGCCTTGCAGGCTCCGCGCTTATTGGCGCGGCGCTCGTGCGCGGGCGGCTGACAGCTGAGCAAGCTTTCCAGGCGGCCTCACTCGACGATCTGTGGAGCATCGAGCACTGGGGCGAGGACGCAGAAGCGCTCGCGCGGCTGGCGCGGATGCGTGCGGAGTTTGACGCTGTGGCGCGCTTCCTGACGGCGCTGGATGCGGCATGACGCCTGAGGCGGCTTTCGCTGAGGCGGAGCGTTTGCTTCGCACTGGCGAGGCCGCCGCCGCCGAGGCGATGCTGGCCGCAACCTGGCCCGACGAAAGCACGGCGCCGGCCGCCGCGCTTCACCTGTTCGGTTTGGCGCGGCGCGCGCAAAACCGCCTCGCCGACGCCGAGCGGTGCTTTCGGCGCGCGATTGAACGCGACCCGGCCTCGCCCGCGCATCACGCGGCGCTCGGCGATGTGTTGACGCAAGCCGGGTTCCACGCGCAGGCCGTCGCATGTTTTCGCGAGGCGCTTGGTCGCGATGCGCGGCTGTGGGGCGCCCAGCGCGGACTTGCGCGCGCACTGCTGGCTAGCGGGCGCGCTGCGGAGGCCGAAACGGCGGCGCGTCACGCGCTCGCGCTGCACGCCAGCGAGGAAAATTGGGAGCTGCTGGCGCGCACGCTGCGTGCGCAGGACCGCCTGGAAGAGGCGCTCGCGGCGGGCGAGCATGCGCTTGCGCTCAAACCCGCGAGTGCGCAGGA
>CAZNTI010000192.1:0-4627 GCA_964575885.1 uncultured Terricaulis sp. | reverse complement strand
CGAAACCAACCAAGCGCATGGCCAAGAGCCACGCCAACATCGACAGCCGCAAGCTTCACAGCCTCGACGAGGCGGTGAAGCTGATCAAGGAACGCGCGAGCGCAAAATTCGACGAGACCGTGGAGGTCTCGATGAATCTCGGCGTCGATCCAAAATATCCCGATCAGCAGGTGCGCGGCGTGTGCTCGCTGCCGAACGGCACCGGCCGCAGCGCCCGCGTGGCGGTGTTTGCGCGCGGGCCCAAGGCCGAGGAAGCCAAGGCGGCGGGCGCTGATATCGTCGGCGCCGACGATCTGTTCGAGACCATCAACAGCGGCAAGATCGATTTCGAGCGCCTTATCGCGACACCCGACATGATGGCCCTTGTCGGCCGCCTCGGCAAAGTGCTGGGGCCGCGCGGGCTGATGCCCAACCCCAAGGTCGGCACCGTCACCATGGACGTGAAGAAGGCCGTTGCCGACGCCAAGGGCGGCGCGGTGGAGTTCCGGGTCGAGAAGGCCGGCATCGTGCATGCAGGGGTCGGCAAGGCGTCGTTCTCGGAGGAGCAAATCCGCCAGAACGTGAAGGCTTTCGTCGACGCTGTCGCCAAGGCCAAGCCCGCCGGCGCGAAGGGAACGTTCGTCAAGAAGGTGGCGATCTCGACCACCATGGGGCCCGGCGTGCGCGTCGACCCGTCCAACGCACTGGCCGCAAACTAAACTCATCGACGCTTTGCAGAGCGCGCGAACGCCCCGGCGAGAGCCGGGGCGTTTTGGTTTTCGCCGCCCTCGCAAGCGAACCGCTGCGTGCCCATATGTAGGGTTCGCGAGGGCGGGGCCCGCGCTCTTTATCATTCGAGGGATGTCCACCATGAGCCAGGTATCCGCCTATGGCGCGCTGCGCCCTGACGCGCCGATGCAACCCGTCACTATCGAACGCCGCGAACTCGGGCCTGATGATGTCGCGATCGACATCACCCATTGCGGCATTTGCCATTCCGATCTGCACTTTGTGCGTGGCGAATGGGGACAACCGCCCTCTCCGGCGGTGCCGGGACACGAGATTGTCGGGGTCGTGCGGGCGGTCGGCGCCAACGTGACCAAGCACAAGGTCGGCGACCGCGTCGGCGTCGGCTGCTTGGTGGATTCGTGCCGCGCCTGCGACGCATGCCAGGAGGGGGAAGAGCAATTCTGCGCCACCCATATCCAAACCTATGCCGGCATTGAGAAGCAGACCGGACTGCCGACCTATGGCGGCTACTCGAAAGCCATCGTGGTGACGCAGGATTTTGTGCTGCGGATTCCTGATGGCTTGAAATCCGAGCATGCTGCGCCGCTCCTGTGCGCTGGCATCACCACCTATTCGCCGCTGCGTCACTGGCAGACCGGGCCGGGCAAGAAAGTTGGCGTCGTCGGTTTGGGCGGTCTTGGCCACATGGCGGTGAAGCTGGCGAAGGCGATGGGCGCGCATGTGGTGGTGTTCACCACCTCGCCAGGAAAGGTCGCTGATGCACAGGCGCTCGGCGCCGACGAGGTGGTTCTGTCGAAGGATGCCGGCCAGTTGCAGGCGCACACGAACTCGTTCCACCTGATTATTGACGCGGTGTCGGCCGCGCACGACCTGCAGCAATACACAGCGTTGTTGCGCCGCAATGGCACGCTGTGCCTGCTGGGCGCGCCGCCGATCACTGAGAGCCACGCCTGGCCGCAGGTGTTCACCATGCTGATGGGGCGCCGCTCGGTCGCCGGTTCGCCGATTGGCGGCATCCGCGAGACCCAGGAGATGCTGGATTTTTGCGCAGAGAAGGGCGTCGCCCCCGAGATCGAGATCATAGCGCCGGGCGACATCAACGCCGCCTATGAGCGCCTGGTTAAGGGCGAGATCCGCTATCGCTTCGTCATCGATATGGCGTCGTTGTAAAAGCGGCGCGCGCGGCGTTAGGGAATTCTAGCGTCGCGCACGCCGACGCGCTCCGCGTTGGCCCCCGCTGTCATAGTTTCGTCGTGGGGCATTGGGGGCGTCCTCGGTCATAGGGGGCGGTTAAGGCCCCAGGGTTTGGTCCGGCTCTTGCTCGTGCTATAGGACGCGCGCGTGAGCGAGGGCTGGACCGGACGCGATGGCATTAACCGAAGACCGTATCGAGCGCGAACGCGCGTTTCATAATGAACGCTTCGGCCACGAAGAGCGGCGGGCGCAGAGCAAGTATTACGCAGCCATTCGCGACGGCATGGACGCGTTCGGCGCGCGGCTGCGCGAACTTGCCGAGGGCGCTGATCTGCTGGCCTACGGGTGCGGCGATACGCGTTCGGGTTTGCGCCTGGCGCCGGTGGCGCGCAGCGTGCACGGCATCGACATCTCCGATGTCGCCATCGCCGCCTCGCGCGCCGACGCCGCCGCCGCCGGCGTCACCAATATCGCCTATTCGGTCGCCAACGCCGAAGCGATGGACTTTGCCGACGCCTCGTTCGATCTCGTTTACGGCAGCGGCATCATCCATCACCTGGACCTGGAAAAGAGCTTCTCCGAAATCAGCCGGGTGCTGCGCCCGGGCGGGCGCGCGCTGTTCTGGGAGCCGCTCGGGCACAACCTTCTGGTCAACGCCTATCGGGTGCTGACGCCCAACGCCCGCACCCCGGACGAGCATCCGCTGCTGAAGCGCGACTTCGATCTCGCCGAGCGGTATTTCGGCGAGGTGTCGACGAAGTTTTACGGGCTGACCAGCCTCGCGACGGTGCCGTTCAAGAACTCGCAGCTTGGCGAGGGGCTGTTCAAGCTGACCACCGGCATCGACCGCGCGCTGTTCCGCGTGCCGGGCGTGCGCTGGCAAGCCTGGTACGCGATGATCGAACTCTCCAAGCCGCGCACCTCGACCTGACCGATGCGGCAGACGCTCGTTGTGATCGCGGCGTTCGTCGCCGGCATTCTGCTCACCGCCGCGCTGATGTGGTTCTTGCTGCTGCGTCCGCGCGAGGCGCCGGCCCCGGCCCCTCAGCCCAGCGCCGAAGCGCTCGCGCCACCCGCCGATCTGCGCTTCATCGACCGCTTCGAAAGCATCGACCGCGAACGCTATTGGGTCTCGGACCGCGGCCCCAACGGCACGTGGATGGAGAACGAATTTCGCGCGCGGCAATTGCAGCTCGAGCCGCATGGGCTGACGGTGGTGATGGAAGCCAACGCCGAAGGCGCGCGCCATCCCTATCGCTCGGGAGAGTTCATCACTCTGGAGCGTTATCTCTACGGCTATTTCGAAGCCCGCATGCGCGTGCCGCGCGGGCCAGGGATCATCACCGGGCTCTTCACATACGTGGTCGCCGAAGACGCCCAGCTGCCGCAGGAGATCGACATCGAGTTCCTGGGGCTCGACACCACCAATCTGCACGCCGCCTTTCACGTGAACGGGCGCGCCACCGGTGAGCGGGCGCCGCTGCCGTTCGACGCCTCGCGCGCCTTCCACACCTACGGCTTTGAATGGACGCCCACGGCGCTGCGCTGGTACGTCGACAACGACCTGATCCACGAAATGACCGGGCCGCGGGTGGAGGCGCTGCGGCGGCCTCAGAATTTCAATGTCAATCTGTGGAGCACGGAAGAACTCCACCAGTGGGCTGGCCGGATCGAGCCTGAGGGTGCGCCTTGGCGGCTCGAAATTTCCTGCCTTGCCAGCGCGGAATCGTATCCAGGCCGCAGCATCTGCCCGGCGACCCCATAAGCGCTTGCGGCGGCGGCGGGCATCTGCGCTAGTGCGCCGATGAGCGGGAGGACGCGATGGCCGGCCGATCTGCGCGCGCTGGGAAACTCAATCCGTTGCTGGCGCTTGCAGCAATCGCTGCGGTCGCGGGCCTGGCGCTGCTGACGCAGGAGGCGGCGGCGGCGCGCGTCGGGCGCTTCATCGGCGGGCTGTGGGTGTCGACCGTCGAGACGGTGATGCGGCTGCTGGCGGCCCTGTTCGGCGGCTGACGGCCTGATCCACAGCGACGGTCTGCGCGTACCGCCACCGAGCAGTGTCTTGAAGCACAAGCCATGGTCGGCGAGCATTATCCGCGGGTCGAGATCAAGAGCCGGTCGCAATGGCGGCGGTGGCTTGTCGCCCACCACGCGCGATCCGGCCCGATCTGGCTGGTGCGCTGGAAAAAGGGCAAGGGGCCTCACGTCGCTTACGACGAGGTGGTGGAGGAGGCGCTGTGCTTCGGCTGGATCGACAGCCTGCCGCGCCGGCTCGACGACGCGCGCTCGATGCTGCTGCTGGCGCCGCGCAAGCCCGCCAGCGCCTGGTCCAAACTCAACCGCGAGCGCGTGGCGCGTCTCACCAAGGCGGGGCTGATGGCGCCCGCGGGTCTCGCGGCGGTGGCCGCGGCGCGCAGCAGCGGGGCCTGGAGCGCGCTGGAACAAACCGACAGTTTGAGCCCGCCGGATGATCTGCAGGCAGCGTTTGCAGCCCATCCCGGCAGCCGCGAGAATTTCGCCGCCTTTCCGCCCTCCACTCGGCGCGGCATTCTGGAGTGGATTGCCCAGGCTAAGCGGGCCGAAACGCGCGCCAAACGCATCAACGAGACCGCTGCGCTGGCCGTGCGCAACATGCGCGCCAATCAGTGGCGCGGCTGAACCGACCCCACTTGCTTCTGCAAATCGCTCGCAAATTATATTGCCA
>CAZNTI010000191.1:0-4659 GCA_964575885.1 uncultured Terricaulis sp. | reverse complement strand
CGCGGCTGAACCGACCCCACTTGCTTCTGCAAATCGCTCGCAAATTATATTGCCAGCCGCCGCCGATGCCGGTTATTAAGAGGCAATCGCAACAATGACGGGGACGGTGGGGCATGTCGGTATGGTGGCGCAGCGGGGCGGCGTTGGCGGTGCTTGCGGCAATGGCGGGGCCGGCGATGGCGCAATCGCGGAGCGCCGAGGACGAGACCATCACCGTCGTCGGCAGCCGCCCTGCCTACGGTCAGCAAGACATCGCTTCGGCCACCAAGACGCCGACGCCTCTGGCCGACGTTCCTCAGTCGGTGAGCGTCATCACCAACGACCTGATCGAGGATCAGGCGATGCGCTCGATGGCTGACGTGGTGCGCTACGCGCCGGGCGTCACCATGGGCCAGGGCGAGGGCCACCGCGATGCGCCGACGCTGCGCGGCAACGCCAGCACGGCTGACTTCTTCGTCGATGGCGTGCGCGACGACGTCCAATATTATCGCGACCTCTACAACGCCGAGCGGATCGAGGTGCTCAAGGGGCCCAACGCGATGATCTTCGGGCGCGGCGGCGGCGGCGGCGTCATCAATCGCGTCACCGAATGGGCCGATTGGGCGCCCACGCGCGAGCTGTCGCTGCAGGGCGACACCTATGGGCAGGCGCGCGCCGGCCTCGATCTGGGCGCCGTGTTCGGCGACGGCGTCGCCGCACGGCTGAACGCGTTTTATGAAGACGCCGAGAGTTATCGCGATTACGTCAATCTCGAACGCTTCGGCGTCAACCCGACCGCTGCGCTGCGGCTGAGCGACGCTACCCAATTGCGGCTCGGCTATGAGTATTTCTCCGACGACCGCATCGTCGATCGCGGCGTGCCTTCCCAAAACGGGCGCCCGTTTGACGCCAGCCGCTCCGCCTTCTTCGGCAATCCCGAACAAAGTTATGCCGAGGCGGAAGTGAACATCGCATCGGCGACGCTGGAGCACGCGTTCGCCGCCAACGTTCGTCTGCGGAGCCATCTGACGCTCAGCGACTATCAGAAATATTATCAGAACGTGCACGCAAACTCGGCCGTGAACGCGGCCGGCGATGTTTCTCTGCAGGCCTATGACAGCAGCACCGATCGCTTCAACGCCTTCAGCCAAACCGATCTGATCTGGGAAGTCTCGACCGGCGCGATCGCGCACACCATCCTGGCGGGGCTGGAGGTCGGACGCCAGCAGACCGACAACACCCGCTCGCCCAACAACAATGCCGCGGGCATTGTGAACGTCGCCGCGCCGACCACGTTCGCGCCCGCAGCGATCCTCGGTCCGCTGCAAAGCGACAATCACGTCGATGTCGAGGTGCTGGCGTTCTATCTTCAAGATCAGATTGAACTCACGCCGCGGCTGCAATTGATTGCAGGGCTGCGTTTCGATCGCTTCGATCTCGCCTTCGACGATCGGCGCGCCGCCAACGCCGACTTCGAGCGCCGCGACGAGTTTTTCTCGCCGCGGTTTGGCGTGATCTACAAGCCGGTCGAGCAGCTATCGATTTATGGCGGCTACAGCGTTTCCTATCTGCCGCAATCGGGCGACCAGTTCGGCGCGCTCAACGCGGTCAGCTCCGAGCTCGACCCCGAAGAGTTCGAGAACACCGAGATAGGTCTGAAGTGGGACATCCTGCCGGAGCTGGCGTTCACAGCGGCGCTCTATCGCCTGGACCGCACCAACACCACCGCCATCGAGCCGGGCAGCGGCCAGACCGTGCTCACCGGCGCCCAGCGCAGCGAAGGCTTCGAACTCGGCCTTGCCGGCGCCATCAACGAACGCTGGGAGATTTATGGCGGCTACGCCTACCAGGACGTCGCCATCACCCGTTCGACGACAGCGGCGCCTGCAGGGCGGGTCGCGCCGCTGACGCCGGAGCACGCGTTTTCGCTTTGGAACAATTACAGCCTTACACCGCGTCTCAGCGCGGGCTTGGGGATCATCCACCAAAGCTCTTCGTTCGCCTCGATCAGCAATGCGGTGACGCTGCCGTCGTTCACGCGGCTGGACGCGGCGTTGCAGATTGCGCTGACCGAGCGCATCGAAGCGCAGCTCAATGTCGAGAACCTGTTGAACGAGACCTATTGGGCCACCGCGCACAACGACAACAACATCACCCCCGGCTCGCCGACCGCGGTGCGGTTCTCGTTGCGCACGCGGTTCTGAGGGGCGCGATCGGCTTCAACCGCAGCGCGCCTGGACCCCCGCCCCTGGAGGGGCAGGGGGTTAAGCGGGCGGGCTAACGCCCGGCGCGCAACCCGCGCTTCGGCCGCGGCGCCAGCATGGGCATGAGCGGACGCACAAGTGGACGCACAGACCACTTGACGCAGACCGGTTTATAAAACAAACTAGTCTGGTAGATTGATGGGAGCGGCCGGATGAGCCTGGAGAATGGGACCGAGCGCCTGCATGCGCTCGACGCGGTGCGCGGCGGGGTGCTGCTTTTTGGGGTGTTTTTCCATGCCGCGCTGGCGTTTCTGCCGGGGCCGCAAATCTGGCTGGTGATGGATCCGTCGCGCAGCGCCGAATTGTCGGTGCTGTTCTACGTCCTGCACATTTTCCGCATGACCGTCTTCTTCGTGCTGGCCGGCTTCTTCGCGCGGCTGTTGCTGGAGCGGCGCGGCGCGGCGGGCTTCGTGCGCAACCGCGCTTTGCGCATCGGCGTGCCGCTGTTGACGTTCTGGCCGGTGGCGCTGACCGCCATCGTCGCGGTGGCGATCTGGGCGGCGGTGCAGGCCAATGGCGGCGCCATGCCGGAGGGCGAACCGCCGCCGCCCTTGACCGCGCAGACATTCCCGCTGACGCATCTGTGGTTCTTGTACGTGCTGATGTTCTTCTACGCTGGCGCGCTGGCGTTGCGGGGGCTCGGCCGGCTGGTCGACCGGCAGGGCCGACTGCGCGCAACGCTGCTCGATCCAGCCGTACGGGTGATCGCGGGACCGCTCGCGCCGGTGCTGCTGGCGATTCCAGTGGCGGCCGCGCTGCTGCTCACGCCGGACTGGTACGCCTGGTTTGGCATTCCCACTCCGGACACCGGCCTTTTGCCCAAAGCCACGCCGATGGCGATTTACGGATTGGCGTTCGCGATCGGTTGGCTCCTCAACCGTCAGCCGGCGCTGCTGCAGGGCTGGGCGCACCGCTGGAGCATCTATCTGGCGGGGGCCGCCGCGGCGACGGTGATCTGTCTGGCGATGCTCGGCGTCACGCCGGTGCTGACGCCGGCGCAGCCCGACGCGCGCACCTTCGTCTATGCGGCGCTTTACGCCTTCGCCGTTTGGGCCTGGACGGCGGCGCTGATCGGCTTCGCTGTCCGGCATCTTGCCGGCGAGAGCCCGGCGCGGCGCTACCTGGCTGACTCCTCGTACTGGATCTACCTGGTGCATCTGCCGATCGTGCTGGTGCTGCAGGCGGCGTTCCTCGGGTTCGATTGGCCCTGGCCGGTCAAGTACGCGCTCATCGTGGGCATCGCCTTCGCGGTGATGCTGGCGAGCTATCATTGGCTGGTGCGCTATTCTTTCATCGGCGCGATTCTCAACGGCAAGCGCGAGCGGCCGATCATAGCGCAGCGTGCTCGCGAAGCGCTGGCGGCGGCGGAGTAGGAGATGCCCATGAACACGGATGTGGACAGCGCGCGCGACGATCTCGCTTACATGCGCTCGCTCGTCGGCGGCGCCGAGCGCATGCAGGCCACCATCGGCGAAGCGTTCTTCTGGGCCGGGTTGCTGTACGGCGCGCAGTGCCTTCTGCATTGGCTGCAGACGATTGGCATCGCCCCGAGCGCAGGTCCGCTGGCGCTGGCGATCGTGATCGTCCCAACGGTGATTTTCATCGCCCTGCTGACCTTGATCTTCATCAAGGATCGCAACGCGCCGCCGAGCGGGCCCGCCGCACGCGCCTTAGGCGCGGTGTTCCAGGGCGCGGGGCTCGCCAATTTGGCGATGGCGTTCGTGTTTGCCTACGGGGCTGAGGCGTTCGATGCGCCGGGTCTGTGGCTCTATCATCCGGTGGTGGTGTGCATGTTCCAGGGGGTGGCGTGGTACGTTGCGTTCAATGTGCTGCGGCGCTGGTGGTTGGGTCTGGTGGCGGCCGGCTGGTTTGCGACCACGATCGGTCTTGGCGTGCTGATGGCGGACGTTGGCGCGTTTGTGCTGGTGCTGGCGATTGCACTCACGGTGCTGATGGCGATCCCCGGATGGGTGATCTGGCGCGGCGCGCAGCGGGCCTGAGACATGGCCGCGTTCGATATCGGCAAACTCGATGACGTCATCCACGGGCGCGTTCGCCTGGGGATCATGGCGTACCTGGCCGATGCGGGCGTTGCCGACTTCACCGAGTTGAAGACCTTGCTCGAGGTCACCCAGGGCAATCTTTCGGTGCACCTGCGCAAGCTCGAGGAAGCCGGCTACGTCGCCATCGACAAGAGCTTCCTCGACCGCAAGCCGCTCACGCGGGTGCGCATGACCGAGACCGGACGGGCCGCTTTCGGCGCCTATCTCGAAGCGATCAGCAAGCTGGTGGGCGAACGCTAGGCGCATAGCTGGGCGTAGTGCGTGTCACGGCCGCCGCGGCGCCGGCGCGCCCTCTTGCCAAACGCACAATTGTGTGGGCGTGGCTCTTGCGGCTCTGCAATAAACCGTGCATA
>CAZNTI010000190.1:0-4666 GCA_964575885.1 uncultured Terricaulis sp. | reverse complement strand
ACGCGTCGGCGCCGCCGACAGGCCCGTGCTGCGCCTCAATTTCACCGGCGCCGACCATGCCAGCGAAGCAGCGCGCAGCTTCGTACTGACCGAGACCTTGGAGCTGCCGGTCGATTTCGACGCCGCGCTGGGCGCCGCTATGGCCGCCGTCGCCACAGCGCCGCTGGCGGCCTTCTTCAATCCCACGCGCCCGATCGCGCAAGTTCTGACCCCGCTGCTGAACGCCCTCGCGCCGCTCGCGGCGAACCCGCCGCCCAACCTCGGGTCGAAAGCCGCGCGCACGTTGCAGCGCGCCATTGGCGTCGCGAGCTATCGCCTGGGCGAGCAGACCGGCGCGCCGGAGCGGCTGACCGCCGCGGTGGCCGCGCTCCACGCCGCCGCCGCCGATCCGGCGCGCGCGGAAGACACCGAGTTATGGGCCACGACCCAGAACGATCTGGGCAACGCGCTTGCAACCCTCGGCGCGCGCGGCGAGGGCGAGGCCGCGCTCAAGGCCCTGGGCGACGCCATCGCCGCTTTTCGCGCGGCCCTCGAAGTTCGCACCCGCCGCGACATGCCGGCTGACTGGGCCATGACGCAGAACAATCTGGGCAATGCGCTTCAAACCCTCGGCGCGCGCGGCGAGGGCGAGGCCGCGCTCAAGGCCCTCAACGGCGCCATCGCCGCTTATCGCCTGGCCCTCGAAGTCTGCACCCGCCGCGACATGCCGGCCGAATGGGCCATGACCCAGCGAAACACCGCTTCGGTTCTGCTGGCGTTGTCTGCAAGGACCGGCGATCGCGCGCATCTGGATGAAGCGCTCGCGGCGGTCGATGCGGCTCTGGAAGTCTATCGCGCCGGCGGCATGGAGTTTTACCGCGCCAACGCCGAACGGCTGCGCGGAACTATTCTCTCTTTGCGCTCCCCATAAGCCGCCATGCCGTTCGCCACCGAAGCCGACCTATTCGCCTTTCTCGACGCCCGCGGCATTGCGCATACGACCGTGCGTCACCCGCCAGTGTTCACCGTGGACGAAGGCGCCGACCTCAAGGCGCAGATGCCCGGCGGGCACACCAAGAACTTGTTTCTGAAAGACAAGAAGGGCGCCCTCTTCCTGCTCTGCGCGATCGCTGAGACCAGGGTCGACCTCAACGCCGTCGCCAAGGCGATCGGCGCGGCGCGGTTCTCTTTCGGCGCGGCCAACCTGCTGCTCGAGCACCTCGGCGTGACCCCCGGCTCCGTGACGCTGTTTGCACTGATCAATGACCCAGAGCGGCGGGTGACGCTGCTGCTCGACGAAGCGCTGTTGGCGCATGACCCGGTCAACTTCCACCCGCTGCGCAACGACGCCACCACCGCGATCAGCCCGGAAGGCATGCTGGCCTTCCTCGGCGCACTTGGACGGGCGCCGATTCGCCTTGCCTTCGACGCCCAAGGCCAGCCGCGCAGAATTGATCCGGGCCCGGGTTCGGCCCATGTAAGCGGCGGATAGTGAGAGGTCCCCCGAAGAGTTCCCATGACCTACCTTGACGGCGCTGCGCCCCCCCAAATCGACATCGTGAAGGATGGCACCGACCGCGGCTTCGCCGCCGACGTGATCGAAGCCTCGCGCACTACGCCTGTGATCGTCGATTTCTGGGCCCCCTGGTGCGGCCCGTGCAAAACGCTGGGGCCGCCGCTTGAACGGGCGGTGCGCGGGGCGGGCGGCAAGGTTCGCTTGGTCAAGATCAATATCGACGAAAACCCCGCCATCGCCGGCCAACTTGGCGTCCGCTCTATCCCGGCCGTGTTCGCGTTCGACCAGGGCCGGCCGGTCGACGGCTTCATGGGCGCGGTGCCGGAAAGCCAGATCAAGCTGTTCGTCGACCGTCTGGCAGGCGCATCCGCCGAAGAGGACATCCAGGCGCTGCTGGAGCAAGCCGCGGAAAGCCTGGCCTTGGGCGACCTTGGCGGGGCCGCGCAATCCTTCGCGGCAGCGCTCCAGCACGATCCCGCCAACACCAAAGCCATCGCCGGGCTGGCGCGGCTCTATCTCTCCGCCGGCGATCCCGGACAGGCGCTTGCGATCCTGGACATGACGCCACCGGAAAAAGCCAACGACGCCGAAATCGTTGGCGTGCGCGCGGCGCTCGAACTGGCGGCCAGCGCGGAGGCCGCCGGCGACACCGGCGAACTCGCGCTGAAGGTGGCCAACAACCCCGACAATCTGCAGGCACGGTTCGATCTGGCCGAGGCGCTGTCGGCGCGCGGTGAACTGGAAGCCGCCAGCGAGCAATTGCTCGCCATCATCGCCAAGCAGCGCGACTGGAACGAAGACGCCGCACGACGGCAATTGCTGAAAATCTTCGAAGCAGCGGGCCTTGGCTCGGAACTCGCCAAGCAAGGCCGCCGCAAGCTTTCCGCGATTTTGTTCGCATGAGCGCGTTCGGCTATCGCAAGCCCGCGGACATGCCGCAGGTGGTGCCGTTGTTTCCGTTGAGCGGCGCCATTCTCATGCCGCGCGCCGCCATTGCACTCAATGTATTCGAGCCGCGCTACCTCAACATGGTCGATGACGCCCTGGGGGGCGACCGCCTAATCGGCGTGATTCAGCCCGCACCGGGCGCGGAAGACGACGCCAAACCCGCGCTCGCGCAGGTCGGCGCTTCCGGGCGCATCACCGCCTTCTCCGAAACCGAGGACGGGCGCTACCTCATTACGCTCACCGGCATTTGCCGCTTCCACCTCGAGCGCGAGGTCGATGCCGGCACGCCCTATCGTCAGGCGCTCGTGACCTATGACGCCTTCGGCGAGGATTTCAGAGAAGCCCTGGGGCACGGCATCGATCGCGCCGGCCTGCTGCGCTCGCTTAAAACCTACGCCGCCTTGCACGGCTTCGATGTCGACTGGGCATCGGTCGAGCGCGCGCCCACCGAAACCATCGTCAACGTCGCCGCTCAGGTATGTCCGTTCGACGCCGCCGCAAAGCAGGCGCTGCTCGAAAGCGTCACCCTGGAGGCGCGCGCGCGCGCGCTCATCGCCCTGCTCGAATGGGACGCAGCCTCCGATCAAGGTCCGAAGCCACTGCAATGAGCGAGCCCGATCCCAAACTGCTCGAAGTGCTGGTGTGCCCTCAAACGCGCACCTCGCTTCGCTACGACCGCGAGCGCCAGGAGCTGATCAGCGAGCGCGCGCGCCTTGCCTACCCGGTGCGCGACGGCGTGCCGATCATGCTGATCGACGAAGCCCGCGAATTGGGGGCCGAAGAATGAGCGCCGCCGCGCAGGCTGCTCCATGGCCGACCGATCTGGTGTTCGACCGCACCGCCAAAGTGCTGCGCATCGCCTACGACGACGGCGCCGGTTTTGAGATTCCGTTCGAGCTGCTGCGGATCGAGAGCCCGAGCGCCGAGAACAAGGGTCACGGCGGGCAGGCGCCGCCGCCGGTCACCGGCAAGGCCAATGTCGGCGTTGTCGCGGCGGAGGCGGTCGGCCGCTATGCCGTGCGCATCAGCTTCGACGACGGCCACAACACCGGGCTCTATTCCTGGGACCTGCTCTACGACCTCGGCCTGAACAAGGACGAGCGGCTGCGCGTTTACCGTGAGACGCTGCAGCAGCGCACGCTGCGCGACGAGGCTTAAGCCTGGCCGCGCGATCGAAGCGCGTCGATTGCACACCTTTGCTTTGGACAGGCGCAAACGCTGGCAAGGCTTGGCGCGATCGTTTAAATGCGCATCGCTTATGCGCGCCCTGATCACGCTCGCCAACGAACTCGTGCTCGACCGCTTGCCGCCCGGCCTGCGGCGTTTCGTGCTATACGCCTTCTGCGGCGGCATCGCCGCCGCCGCCGATTTCAGCGTCTATGCGGCGTTGTTTGCCTTCGGCCTCTGGTATCAAGGCGCCAACATCGCCGGCTACGCCACCGGCACCATCGTCAGCTTCCTGCTCAACCGGGCAATCACCTTCCAGGTCAAGGACGCGCCGCTGCGCCGGCTCTTGACCTTCATCGGCGTCGCCTGCGTGGGCTATCTGTCGTCGTCGAGCGCGCTCTGGTTCTTGGTCGAGCGCCTGCATGTTGACGAACTGATCGCCAAGATCCTGTCGCTCGTGGTGGTGGTCGTCGTGCAGTTCACGCTCAACTCGCTGGTGACGTTCCGCACTGCCAAGCCGTCAGCGCAGCGCTAGCAGTCAAGCCGCCAGGCTCTCGCCGCGGAGCAGTTTTGGCAGGTCCCCGGCGGCGCCGCCCGCGTATTTCATGAAGAACCGCCGCGCCGGCCCGGCTGCATTGACCGCCGCCAACCCCAGCCCGCGCGCCGCGCGCAGCGGCGGAAAGTCGTTGGAAAAAAGCTTGTCGAACGCTTCCATGGCGAGCGCCATCGAGACGTTGTCGAAGCGCCGCCAGCGCTGATAGCGCTCCAGCGCGGAAACATCGCCGGGATCGAGCCCTACCGCGACAGCATCGGCAATGCATTCCGCCAGCGCCGCGCAATCCTTGAGGCCGAGATTGAGCCCCTGGCCGGCGAGCGGATGGATGCCGTGGGCGCTGTCGCCGGCGAGCGCCGCGCGCGCATCGATCATGCGCTCAGCCAGCTGCAGCGACAGCGGATAGCCAAAGCGCGGGCCCTCTAGCGCCAGCTCGCCCAGAAAATCGCCGAAGCGGCGCTTCAGCTCCGTCCAGATCTTGAGGCCGAGGTGGTACGGGTTGA
>CAZNTI010000189.1:0-4672 GCA_964575885.1 uncultured Terricaulis sp. | reverse complement strand
GCAGCGCGGCGTCGATCTTGAGCGCCTTGGCGTCGGTCACCCATTCCTCGCCAAAACTTTCCCAGGCGAACACGTCGACCGGGCGTTCGCCGAGCATCGACCACATCGCCATTTCCACCGCCCCGGTGTCCGACGCCGGCACGATGGCGATCTTGTGCGTATCCGGCACGCCAAGCACCGCGCGGGTGCGGTCGATCGCTTCCTTCAGCTTGGCTTTGCCGGGCTTGGAGCGGTGCGAACGGCCGAGTGCTGCGCCATCGAGGGCGCTCAAACTCCAGCCTGGGCGTTTTTTGGTGGGGCCCGAAGAAAAACGGGCGTCGGCCGGCTTCGCCGCCGGCTTGGCAGGGGTATTCATCAACTATCTCCCATCCTCACAGATGGACGTCCGCCGTTGGGAGCGGATGGCCCGCGCCGTATGTGCGCGCATTCGCATGCGATTGCAATGGCGCGGCCTGCGCGCCCAGAACTTGGGCGCCCTGCATTTTTGTTGAGCGGCGCACCGCGAAGGCGTCGCGCGTTACAAACTTCCGCTTGCTGAACTTGGCGGGCAAATGCGCACTGCCCACCCATGACAAAAGCTGGACCGCTCATCATTCTTGCCAATGCGCACGACGCGCGCGCGCCCGCCGCGATGATCGCCCGCCGGCTCGAAGGGCTTGGCTATACGGTTGACCAACGCTCGGTTCCGGACGCGTTCGCCGACGATCTCGCCGGCGCCCAGCGCCTGCTGCTGATCTGGTCGCGCGGCGCCGCCGCCGACGCGGACCTGACTTCGAAAACGCATGCGGGAAAGCTTTCCGTGGTGCGGCTGGCCTCTTCGCCCAGCCCAGCCAAGCTGCGCGGCGTGTCGGTGCGGCTGCCGCGCGGCAGCGATGCTCAGGGCTGGCGCAGGCTCGCTGAAGGCGCAACAGCGGCGATGCGCGTCGTCGCGCCTGCCACGCGCAAGGCGGTTGCAGCGGCCGAGCCGGCGCGCAAACGCGGCGGCGGTTGGGTGGTCGGAACGAGCCTGGCTGTGGCGCTGCTAGGCGCGGCGGCGGCGGCGGCGCTCATCGCGCGGCCCGATCTGTTGGCCGGGATGGGCTTCTAGGCCTTCCACATCGCGACGTCACGCATGCAAACGCCGGCGGCTACGGGGAAGCCGCCGGCGTCTACGTGGTGGGACTTCGTTAGAAGCCCCGGCCGACAGACACGCTGAACACATCGTCCAGCCCGCTGATGTCGGTATCGGTATAGCGTGCGTCGAAATCGAGTCCGGCGGCGCTGAAGCCGACGCCAAGGTTCCAGGTGTCGTAACCATCGATCTCGTCGATTTCCTGGATGCCGTAGCCGCCGGAAATCTTCACCGTGTCAGTGATCGCGTAGGCGCCGGTGAACTCGGTGTAGAGCGACTCGCCGGTCTCGAAGGTGAATTCCGGCGAGTAATAAAGCGTCGCGCCGAGCGTCAGCGCCTCGGTCGCCGCGAAGCTCGCGCCGGCCTTGCCTTCGAAATAGTCATACTCGCCGAAGAAGTCGGTGGAGCCGGGGTAGAAGTAGCCAATGACGCCGAAGTCGAAGGTGACCGGCCCCCAGGTTGGGCGAACGCCGAAATAGCCGTCGATCTCGATGGTTTCATCGAGGCCGAAATCGATGTTCGATCCCCAGACGCCTGCGTACCAGATGCCGTTGGTGTAATCGAGGCTGCCCTGAATGGCGGGATTGTTGCTGGTCTGAGTAATACCGCGGAACAAATAGTCGCTCGCAAAAGTCACCCGGCCCGAAACCACGCCCTCAGCGCTGGCCGTCCCGGCCATGCCGAACAGCAAGCTGCCGGCGATCGAGGCGCACAGCATCAGCTTTCTTTTCATCGTATTCCCCTTGTCCAAACCCCGCATTGTGCGGACGTCCGCGAAGTATGCGGATGGCCCGCGCCCGCTCGCCATGAGTGCGCATGCGAAGATCGGCGCAAACGCCTTTTTTGCCAGCGCATTGAGCGCAGGCGCCCCTAAAACAAGCGCAATCTGAAGCAGCAATCACCCGGACGCGCAAAGGGCGCGCCGCTTGCACGGCGCGCCCCCTGCCTCATTATTACATTTCTTCTAGAGATTGTACGCCGCCTCGCCGTGGCCGGGCAGATCGAGGCCTTCTTCTTCGTGCTCCTTCGGGGCCCGCAGCAGGCCGGTCACGCGCAGCACGCCGAAGATGATCAGGCTGAGCGCGCCCGACCACAGCAGCGTCACCAGCACGCCCGTCCCCTGCGCCGTCATCTGCGTCACCAGGTCGTAAGGCAGCGCGTCGCAGGTTGAGATGTCGCCGTCGGCAGCGCAGCTCGTGTAGTCGACGATGCCGGCCCCGCCCAGCGCGGGATTGACCAGAATGCCGGTGCCAAGCGCGCCGACGATGCCGCCGATGCAATGGACGCCGAACACATCGAGCGTGTCGTCATAGCCCAGCAGCGCTTTCACGCCATAGACGAAGAAGATGCAGATCGGCGACACCGCCAGGCCCAGAAGGATTGCGCCCATCGGGCCCGCAAAGCCGGCCGCCGGCGTCACCGCCACGAGGCCCGCGACGATGCCCGAGCACATGCCGAACAGCGTCGGCTTGCCCTTGGTGATCCAGTCGGTGAGCATCCAGGAGAAACCCGCCGCTGCGGTGGCCAGCAGCGTGTTGGCCATCGCCAGGCCGGCGTAATAGTTTGCCTCCAGGTTGGAGCCCGCGTTGAAACCGAACCAGCCGAACCACAGCAATCCAGTGCCGATCAGCGTCATGGTCAGCGAATGCGGCGGGATCGGCTTTCTGTCGTAGCCGTGGCGGGGGCCCAGCACCAAGGCGCCCATCAACGCCGCGATGCCGGCATTGATATGCACCACCGTGCCGCCGGCGAAATCAAGCGCGCCGGCGCTCCAGATAAAGCCGGCGCGAATAGGCGCCTCGGGATTGGCGGCCACGATGTCGGGGCCTGGCCAGAACCAAACCATATGCGCCATCGGGTAATAGACCAGCACCGGCCACAGAATCGCGAACAGCACGATGCCGATGAACTTGACCCGCTCCGCCAGACCGCCCAGCACCAAAGCTGCGGTGATGCAGGCGAAGGTCATCTGAAAGCAGATGAAGATGATCTCGGGGATGTAGACCCCCGTTGAGAACGTCGCGGCGAAATTGTCGTAGAGATCGGTGCCGTTATCGAGCAGGAACAGCCGATCCAGTCCGCCAATGAAAGTATTGTATTCACCGCCATCGGTGAAGGCGAGGCTGTAGCCGATGAGGCCCCACAGAATCATGCCGATGACGCTGACCGTGGACACCTGCATCAGCACCGACAGCATGTTCTTGGTGCGCACCAGCCCGCCATAGAAGAGCGCAAGTCCCGGCAGGATCATCACCAGCACCAAGGCCGTGGAAATCAGCATCCAGGTGACGTCGCCTTTGTCGACCGAGGGCGCGGGCGCTTCGATCGCAGCCGCCGGCGCCGCCTGCGCGACCGCCGCCTCGACGACGCTGGGGTCGGTCGCCGCGGCAACCGGTGTGGCCGCCGCATCGACAGCGGCCGGTGGCGCTTCGGCGCTGACTGCGGCGGGCGCCGCGTCCTGTGCAAACGCCTCGGGGGCCGCGATCGCTGCTCCCAGTATGAGCGTGAGCGCGCATGCCGCGAGCGCCGCCCTCTTTCGAATCTTCTGCCACACCATCCGCCAGCTCCTCTTTGTCGGGGAAGGAGTCAAAGGCGGCGACGGTTATGGATTTGGCGCAAGCGCGCGCCGGCCGCCTGCGAGCCATCTTGGAGCCTTTGCCTAAATTGTAAGCGCTTCGCGCAATAGCGCGGCGCCTTTGCTGCGCAACCACATCGGCCGCTTGGTCGCGCTACTTTCCCCCGGTGAGGGTTATGCGCGGCTGCGCTGGCGCATTGGGCGAAGCGGGCTCGCCGGGATTCGTGGTGGCGCGATCCAGCCCCGGCAGCATCGGATCCTCGAAGATCGCCGGCAATTGCTTGGCCTTGCGCTGACGGCGCGGCTTGCGGCGCGGGGCCTCGGGATGTTCGTCGAGACGGTTGTGAAGGCGCTCCAAGGATGGGTCGAGTTCACCGCGCAGATACACCGACACCTGGCCCAGCAGTCGCACGCTCGAGAGCGTTTGAATGGCGCGCATGTAGCCGCCGCGTTTGCTGGCCTGGTAACCCACGACGCTTTCGAGGTCGAAGCGGTCGCACCAATAGGGCGCGAGATCGGCGAACGCCGAACCGGTGACGGGATCTTCGTCGATGCCGGCCCCCGGCGCGAAGAAGCGCGACACGAAATCATATGCAGCGCCCTCGTCGGCCGGCGCGGTGACGACGAGCATACCCTGGCGCGGCCCGCGAACTATGGCGTTGATCGCGGCGATGTCCGGCTTCATTTCGCGCACCGCGGTTTCGTTTTCCAGCACCACGTTGGCGTACTCGGCGATGAAAGCGTCGGCGAAGCCCTCGACGCCGAGGGCGCCGGCAAGCGCATCCGGGGGCGTCCATGGGCTGCGCTGCTTGCGCGGCAAATCCAGCGTGTAGCCCTCCGGCGTGCGGCGCACGATCAGCGCGCCGGCATGGCTGTCGAACACCACCACTTCGAGGCTCGGTTCGATCTCAGAGAGCAGCACCGCGCCCGCCGCCAGGGTGGCGTGGCCGCAGAGCGGCACTTCGGTCGCGGGCGTGAACCATCGC
>CAZNTI010000188.1:0-4694 GCA_964575885.1 uncultured Terricaulis sp. | reverse complement strand
GCTGCCGTGGGGCCAGATGAGCTTCTGGGGCGCCACCGTCATCACCAACCTCCTGGGCGCGCTGCCGGTCGTCGGCGAAAGTCTCAAGAACTGGTTGATGGGCGGGTTTTCAATCGACCAGCCGACCCTCAACCGCTTCTTCTCGCTCCATTATCTGCTGCCGTTCGTGATCGCCGGCGTGGTGGCGCTGCACGTGTGGGCGCTGCACGAAAGCGGCCAGAACAATCCCACCGGCGTCGACGTGAAGTCGAAACAGGACACCGTGCCGTTCACCCCTCACGCCACCCTGAAGGACTTGTTCGCCGTCTCGCTGTTCGTGACGTTGTTTGCGCTGTTCGTGTTCTTCATGCCTGACGCTTTGGGGCACGCCGACAATTTCATTCCCGCCAACCCGCTGCAGACGCCTCCGGAAATCGTCCCGGAATGGTATCTGCTGCCGTTCTACGCGATCCTGCGCGCCATCGATTTCAACATCGGCCCGATCGATTCCAAGCTTGGCGGCGTGCTCGCCATGTTCGCCGCCATCGGCGTTCTGTTCGTGCTGCCGTGGCTCGACACCTCGAAGGTGCGGTCCATGCGCTACCGCCCGATCGCGCGGATTGCGTTCCTGGTTTTCGTCGTGGTGTGCATCTTCCTGGGCTGGTGCGGCGGTCAGAACCCCGGCAACATTTTGTGGAAGGCAGCGCCGTTCCAGGCGACCCTGAGCTGGGTCGAAGGCGGTCAGGTGAGCACGCGCGCGATCCGGGCCGAAAGCGCTGGCGCCTGGGAGGCGACAGCCTCTGGCGTCGAGGCCGAACTCCGCGGGCAGGGCGCAGCGATGGTCGCGACCCGGCGCACCGGCGCGGTCGAGGGCGTCGCCACCGCCGTGTCGGGGGGCGCGCCGCAGACGCGCGCCGTTTCGGCGGACACCTCAGATGCGCTTGAGGAAGCGATCACCGAAGCCAAGGAGGGCGTTGGTGCGGCGCCCTTCGTGATGGTCGAGCGGCGGACGCCAGCGATGTTCACGGTGACCAATTTCTCGCAGCTGCTCACGTTCTATTACTTCGCTTTCTTCCTCTTGATCCTGCCGGTGCTGGGCCTGCGCGAAACGCCAGGACGGGTGCCGGACACGATCGCCAAGCCGGTTGTGCAAGCTCAGGGGGCTGCGTGATGCTGCGTAAGTTTGCGATTGCCGCGGCGTTCGCCGTCGTGGCCGTGGCCGGGGGCGCGCTGGCGGCCGGCGACGCCGAACATCCCCACGACCACCACTTCCACTTCGATGGGCCGATGGGCTCGTACGATATGGCCGCGGTGCAGCGGGGCTATCAGGTCTATGCGCAGGTCTGCGCCAGCTGCCACTCGATGGACCATTTGGCTTATCGGCATCTGGGCGAGAAGGGCGGCCCCTTCGCGTACTACATGGTCCGCAACGCGGAGACGGGCGAAGCAGAACCCCACGTCGGCAAACCGGCGCACGGCGGCCGCTTCGTGGATGTCACCGACAACCCTTACGTTCGCGCCTTGGCCGAAGCCGTGACCATCGCCGATGTCGACCCCAATAGCGGCCAGCCGGTCGATCGGCCTGGGCGCATCTCGGATCACTTCCGCCGCCCGTTCCCGAACGAGGCCGCAGCGCGCGCCGTTAACGGCGGGGCCTATCCCCCCGACCTCTCGGTGATCACCTCGGCGCGCCACGGCGGCGCCGACTACATTTACGCGCTGCTGACCGGGTACACTGGCGAGATGGACGGGCTGCTGTACGAGAACCCCTATTTTCCGGGCCGGCGCATTGCCATGCCGCCGCCGCTGATCGAAGGCGCGATTGTCTACGACAACCCGGAAACGCCGCAGACGGTCGAGCAATACGCCGCCGACGTCACCGAGTTCCTGCAATGGGCGGCCGATCCGCACATGGAGACGCGCAAGCGCACCGGGCTGGTGGTGGTGGGGTTCCTGCTGGTGCTGTCGCTGCTTAGCTATCTCGCCTACAAGCAGGTCTGGCGCGGCGAAAGCCACTAGCCAGGGGGCGTGCTGCGCACGTGCCACCACTCGCGCAGCGCGACGACCGCGCTTGCGTCGGCGCTGAACTGACAGACGAACACGCCGTCGAGTTCGACCGCTGCGCCCCCGGCGTTGAAGGCCGCGCGCCAGTGCGCCACGCCCTGGTCGCCCGCGCAGGCGATGACGTCATGGCTGAAGCGGATGTCGGATTGCGGCGCGGTCACGCGCGCCCAATAGGCTTCGATCTCGGCGCGGCCCACAAACGGGGTATCGAACGGCATTTCGTGATAGCTGGCGTCTTCGCTGAAGAGGGCGCCCGCCGCTGACGCGTCACGGTTCTCCCAGGCCGCCTTGTAGCGCTCCAGCCAAGCCGTGAACGCTTCGGCCGTGAGCCTGGGCGCGGGCGTCGGCTGCTGCGCGCACGCCGCTGCTGTGGCCGCGACGGCCAGGCTGGTGAGTGTCAAACGCCGGGTGATGTCGGTCATGGGCCGCCCTCGCTGTCACGCGCGAGGCTAGGGCCGGGACGCGCTCGGTCAAGCTCCGAGGCAAGCTAGGCGGGCGTGCTTGAACCCGGGCGGCGCCCCTTCCTATCTGGAGAGTGAGGGGGCGCAATCATGAGCGAAGCCGAAAAGCCGCGAGGGCCGGTGGCCATCGATGACGTGGCGTGGACCGAGGTCTCCCATGGCGTGCGCTTTGGTTCGCGCTACCGTGTGCTGTCGGACACGCGCGGGCCCGACAAGCGCAAGATCGGCGTCGTCTTTGAGGAGCTGCCGCCGGGCAAGCAGAGCGTGCCGTCCCACTATCATATGGTGGAAGAGGAGCACATCATTGCGCTCGAAGGCGAGGCTACGCTGAGGCTTGGCGAAGCCCGCTATACGCTGAAGGCAGGCGAGTATGTCTGCTTTCCGGCCGGTCAGCGGGCCGGCCACTGCCTGATCAACGAGACCGACAAGCCCTTCCGCTTCATCGTCATTGGCGACAGCAGCCCCCACGAAGTGTGCGTCTATCCCGACTCGGGAAAGATCATGATCGACGCCTTTGATCGCCGGATTGTCCGCGATGAAGCCAGCCTCGACTATTTCGAGGGCGAACACGCCGACGATCCGGCCACGGCGCCAAAACCGTAGTAGAAACTGTAACGGACTCGCGCGAGCGTCGAACTGTTCGTCGGGAGGGAGCCGGGGTCGCGTCATGCGCTGGGTTTTGCTGATCGGCGCCGTGGCGCTTGCGGCCGCGCTTTGGGGCGCGCAGTTCGCCTACCGGCTTGCGCCGCTGGGCGTGGACGGCGATTTAGCGCCGGGGCCGCTGGCGGCCTTCGCCGGCGACCCTCCGGTGCGCGACGCCGAGGACTGGATGGCGCGGCGGGCCCCTTTGCTCCGGGCCGCCTTCCAGAACCTTGTTTATGGCGCGCCGCCGACGGCGACCGAACCGCAAGTGGTGAGCACCCGTCATATCTCCGACGACGCGTTCGGCGGTATCGCCCGCATCGACGAACTCGCGTTGCGGATCGCCTCAGATCGCGGCGAGACGCGGTTTTCGCTGGTGCTGCTTACCCCGCGCGCGGCCGCCGAGCCGGCGCCATTGGTGATTATCCCGAACTTCTGCGGCAACGCGGCTGCGCTCGGGAGGCGCTTCGCGGCGGTTGAGGAGCCCTCTTGGAAGGCGCCGCGCTGCCGCACCGAAGCTGGCCGCACGCTGACGCGGGCGTTGCACGGCGCCCATATCGTGCGCCCACCCTTCGCCGACCTGTTGGCGCATGGCTATGCGGTGGCCACCTTTTCGCCGGGCGAGATCGCGCCCGACGATCCCCGCCGTTCGCGCGAATCGATCGCCCACCTGCCGGATGCGTCGGCCGACCGCCTCGGCGCCGTCGGCGCCTGGGCGTGGTCGATCTCTCGCGTCGTCGATGTGGTCGAGCGCGACCCGCGCTTCGATGCGCAGCGCATCGCCGTGTTCGGCCATTCCCGCCTGGGCAAGGCCGCCTTGTGGGCGACGGCATCCGATCCGCGCATCGCACTGGTGATCGCCAATCAGTCCGGGCGGCTTGGAGCTTCGCCGACCAGTTCCGGTATTGGCGAGCGGCTGGAGCAATTGCTGGCCCGCTACCCCCACTGGTTTCCCGAAGCCGCCGAACAGGCCGCACAAGCAGAGCTCGATCAGCATCTGTTACTGGCGCTGATCGCGCCGCGGCCCATTCTGCTGGGGGGCGCGCGGCTCGATCGCTGGTCCGATCCAGCTGGCGCGTTCCGGTCGGCGGCTGCCGCCAGCCCGGTCTATGAATTGTTCGGCGGGGTTGGGCTCGACCAGCCCGACGTGTTCACGCCGAACCTGAACGCCGACATCGCTTTCTTCCTGCGGCCCGGCGGCCACGGCGTGCGGCCCTACGATTGGGACGTGGCGCGCGCCTTCCTCGATGTGCACTTCGCGCGCGAGCTTACGGGGCAGGCGCAGCACTAAGCGTGGCCGGCGCCTGTGGCGCAGCGCCGATGGCGGCGACGGCGATGACGTCGGGCGCGGCCGGCTCGGCCGGCGTTGGCGCGGTCTCGGCGATGACCAAAGCCGGCGCAATCGGCGGCGGCGTTTCCGGCGTCGGCGCTTGGATCGCCTGCGGCCCGCGCCTGCGCACCCGCGCTGCGACGTCGGCGTAAAACACATGGGCGCCGATCACACGCCTGCCTTGGCCATGTCGCGACCAATACGGACGCACGGCGCGG
>CAZNTI010000187.1:0-4708 GCA_964575885.1 uncultured Terricaulis sp. | reverse complement strand
CCACCCCCTCACCCTGCCCTCTCCCCCTCGCGGGGGAGAGGGTTCACGGGACGCGCCGTTTCAAAGCATGGCTAAAGTCTTCATGGCGGCCTGGGTCAACCGGATCGAGCTTACGCTCGCGTTCGCCGCGCTCGCCGGCGTCGTCTTCGCGCTCACTTGAAACGCGACCGCGCCCGCCCCACCCTCTCCCCATGCTTGATCTGAAACCCGCGCCCGCCGCCAAGCCGCTGACGCCGCCGCCGAACCGTTGGCGCAATTATTACCGCGTCTATCACGTGCTCAATCTGGCCCGGCTCGGCACCGTTTTTCCGGGCCTCCATGCCGGCCCGGACGCCTTCGCCTCGAAAGAGATCGCTGAAAGCCACGCGCACGTCCTGCTCACGATGCTCAATCCGCCCGGTCGTTTTCTGATGGAACATGCCGGCGCGTTTCCCGAGGGTGGCCAGGCAAATTGATGCGCCGGTTACGCCGGTTAGCGATGTGTTTACGCGCGCCGTGTTGTTTGGTGACAGGGACCAACGCATGCGCACTATTGACGGCCGCCGCGACTTGTCGCTGATCCGCGCCAGCGGCTCGACCGCTCGCGTGCTCAACTTGGCGCTCGTCTACGAGCGCTTCGGCGACACTGAAGACTACGCCGCCAAGCCGCTGTTCAAGCATGCGCGCCTCAACCGCGCACTTATCCTCAAGCACGTCGTGCGCCCTAACGAACGCGAGCTGTTCAAGCATCCTCTCTCCACCGCCACCAAAGTGATCCTCCCCTACTCAGCCACCGAGCTGCAGCTGGGCGGCATCAGCTTCATGGTGGGCGAGGTGCGCTTCGAGAAATTGATGCGCGACGCGGTCGGGTACACCGATGACGGCGACTTCCAATCCGACGTCGAGCTGCTGCGGATGGTTGCGGCGCTGCCCTCGTTCGATCCGTTCCTGATGCGAGAGCGGCTGCGTCATTTGGGCATCGACCCGGCGCGGGCGTACTTCGACATCGCCGAGGCCGATTTGGCGCGCATGCGCGCATTTGTGAGCGCCGAGATCGGCCAACTCGTGAATCTCGCCTTCTCGACAGGCGGCCGCGAAGCCGGCAATCTCTCGCATCGGATGGCTGAAAAGCTGATGACCGACGAGACCGCGAAATCGCTCGATCCACTGCGCGAGGTGCTGCGGCTCTCGGGCGAGGAGTACATTGAGGGCGTCTTCGCCTGGAAGGGCTTCCTCTACTACAAATGGCTGATCGCCGAAATCAGGCCGCTGCTCGCGGAATTTAAGCCGCACTTCGCCGGGCTGCGCGTCGCCGGCGCCACCACCGAAGAGCGTCGCGAGCTGGCGCAATCGCGCAAGGACATCATCGACAAAATGGACGCCGCGCTCGCGCAGGTTGACGAAGCGCTGCTGGACTACGGCGCCGCCTTCGCGGCGCTGGCCGACGGTCAGCCGGCTGCATTTCGGCAGTTTCTGCTGAAGGCCCCGTCCTTGTTCATTCCGATCGGCGAAGCAGTCGGCGTGGTGCGCCACATCCACTCATTCTGGCGCTATCGCTTCCCCGGCAACGTAACGGCCATGGTGCAGGTCGACGAAGCGATCGAAGTGCTGCACGATTTCGAGACTACAATCGCGGGCTTGGAATTCCTACAAGGACGTCCGCAGCAGCAAGTGCTGGTGCGCTAGCAATCGTCTGGGCAGCTGAGCAGCGATTGAAACAGGTCGCGCAGCCGCTGCAGATACTCTTCCACGCTGAGATCGGGCCGCTTCATCAGCGCGATCGCCCAATTGTCTATCAGCATCATGATCAAATCGATGCGCGACCCTTGGCTCGCATCGCTGACGCCCGCCTGAGCGAGGATCTGGGCGACATGCTCACGCATGGCGCGATCGACGGTGCGCAGGATATCGGCGATGCGCGGATTTCGGGCAGCCTCCGCCAGGAATTCAAGCGACAGCGCGGCATCGCGTGGCTCGCGCACCTTCTCGGTGTGGTGTCGCGCCATTTCGAGCAATTGTTCGACCGGATCCTCGGCGCGGGCGCGCAGATCCTCCAAACGCCGGCTTCGGTCTGCGAGGTGTTGTTCAACCAACGCTGCGATAACCGCCTCCTTGCTGGGGAAGTAGCGATAGATCTGTCCAACGCTCATTGCGGCCTCAGCGGCGATGCTGGCCATGCTGGCGCCGTGAAAACCTTCGCGGCTGAAACATTTGGCCGCCGCCTCAAGCACTTGGGCGCTGCGGTCGCTCCGGCCCGCCCTAGGCCCGGCCGGGTCCGGCGTGGGCGTGATCATCGCGTTCCTCTCCGTATTTTTATCCGCCACATCCCTTGACGCACCGCAGCATACACCTCATTTCCGAGAATGCGAATGAACGTTCATTCTCAGCGCGTACATATTCGCGAGCACGTTTATTAAGCACAGTTAACCGACGGGGCGGGCTATGCCAAATCAAGTGGTTCGAAGCGCACACGCGGTGAGTTTCGCAGCATTGCTTGCCCTGACCGCAGCCGCCGGCTGCAGTCCCCAGGTTGGCCCCCAAGGCGAAGGGATGCCCCCGCCAGAGGTAGGCGTGGTGGAAATCGCGCCTGAGGCCTTCGAACAGACACTCGCCTTATCGGGGCGGGTGACGGCCTTCGAGGTTTCGGAAGTCCGCCCTCAGATCGGAGGCATCGTGCGGTCGCGCCGCTTCACCGAGGGCGCAGACGTTACCGCCGGCCAGCTGCTCTATGAAATTGACCCGGGCCCGACCCGCGCAGAGCTATCGAGCGCTGAAGCGGCGGCGGCCTCCGCGCGTGCGCGCTATGAGCGCTACGAGCAATTGGTCGCCATCGGCGCTATCAGCCGGCAGGACCTGGAAGACGCCCGCGCCGCCTCCGACCAAGCCGCAGCGGTGTTGCAGTCGGCCCGCATCAGCGTCAACTACACCCGCGTTACGGCGCCCATCAGCGGCGTGATCGGCGCGTCGAGCGTGACTCCAGGTGCGCTGGCGACGCCGGCACAGGCAGAGCCGTTCGCAGTCATTCAGCAGCTCGACCGCGTCTACGTGGACATGACCTTGTCCGCGGAAGCGCTGTTGCGGCTGCGTCAGGGCCTCAGCGACGGCGAAGACCGGGCGCGCGTGCGTCTGACCTTGCCCGATGGCAGTGCCTATGCGCGCGACGGCGAACTTCAGTTCTCGGACGTGACCGTGAGCGAGAGCACCGGGACCGTGCAGTTGCGGGCGCTTTTTCCCAACCCAGACCGGGTGCTGCTGCCGGGCATGTTTGTGCGCGCCGCGCTGAGCGTCGGCGTTGACCCCGACGCTATCCTGGCGCCCCAGCAAGCCGTCAGCCGCAATGCGCGCGGCGAGGCGGTGGTTCTGGTGCTGAACGATCAAAACGTTGTCGAACAGCGCACCATCGAAACCGCAGGCACCGCCGGGGACAGGTGGGTCGTGCTTTCAGGCCTCAGATCAGGCGATCGCGTCATCGTAGAAGGCGCGCAGCGCGTGCAGCCAGGCGCGCCTGCAACGCCGGCAGTGACCGCCGCGAACGGCCGTGCGCCCGCCGCCGCCGAGGCGTCCTCGTCAAGCGACGACTCCTCGCTTCGCGGCCGCGAAGGCTGAACCTATGATCTCTCGGTTTTTTATCGACCGCCCGATCTTTGCTTGGGTGATCGCGATCGTGATCGCGCTGGCAGGCGCTATTTCGATCATCACCCTGCCGGTGTCGCAGTATCCAGAGATCGCGCCGCCGAGCGTATCGATCTCAGCCTCCTATCCGGGGGCGTCAGCGCAGACGGTGGAAGACACTGTCACCCAGGTGATCGAGCAGCAGATGAACGGGATCGACAATCTCCGTTACATCAGCGCCACCAGCGATGCATCCGGCAGCGCCAACCTGACACTCACCTTTGAGCAAGGCACTGACCCCGACGTCGCCCAGGTGCAGGTGCAAAACAAGTTGCAGAATGCCCTCGCGCTCTTGCCTCAAGTCGTTCAGCAGCAGGGCGTTCGGGTCACCAAGACCGCCAACAGTTTCCTGCTCATCGTCGGCCTCACTTCAAGCGACGATACCGTCACGTCGACGGACCTGTCAGATTTCGCCGCGTCCACGCTGCGAGATCAACTAAGTCGCGTCGAGGGCGTGGGCGAGGTGCAATTGTTCGGCGCCTCGTATGCGATGCGCATATGGCTCGATCCGATGCGGCTGCAGAGCTTTGCGCTAACGCCGGGCGACGTGATCACCCAAATTCGCGCCCAGAACGCCGAGGTTTCCGCCGGCCAGCTCGGCGCGCAACCCTATGTCGAAGGCCAACAACTGAACGCCACCGTATCGGCGCAATCGCTGCTGCAGACGCCGGAGGAATTCCGCGACATCTTGCTGCGCACCCTGCCCGACGGCGCCGCGGTGCGCTTGAGCGATGTTGCGCGTGTCGAACTAGGATCGGAGTCCTACGGTTTCGACGGCCGGTTCAATGGCCGCCCGGCTTCCGGCCTTGGCATCCGCCTCGCCTCCGGCGCCAACGCCGTCGACACCGCCGCCGCCGTGCGCGCGCGCATCGAAGAATTGCGCCCAACGTTCCCCCAACACGTACAGATCGTTTATCCGTACGATACTACGCCGTTCGTCGCGAAATCGATCGAGGAAGTGATCAAGACGCTGCTAGAGGCGGTGACGCTCGTCTTCCTGGTGATGTTCCTGTTCCTGCAGAGCTGGCGCGCCACCATTATCCCGACCATCACCGTG